>PKUH01000107.1 GCA_002869615.1 Desulfuromonas sp.
GGTAGTAGTGGGCGAGGGTGGTGATCAGTTCACTGCGACTCAGTTTTTCAGTGTTTTCAAAATCAGACATACTCAAAAGATAGCAGATATTTGCTCAATCACGACTTTTGTTTTTCAATCCCGGTCCGGTGTGATTGCTTCCGGCGAGCATTAATCACCCGGTCATGGCAGTCGGCCATTGCTTCCTTCCTTGAACCCGATCACCCGTTCCGATAGAATCAAAGGCAGATTGATTGCAAAGGAGGACCGTATGAAGATCCGCAAGAGTTTTTTCGATTTCGAGTACAGCGAGGTACTCGATATCAAAACCCGCGAACTGATCCGCGTTGCCTGTGCCGTGGCGGTACACTGCCCCGACTGACTGCAGAAGCACTTCGCGGTCGCGAAGGAGAAGGGGGCCAGTGCGGAGGAGCTGCGCGAGGCGATGGCCTACGGGATGATGGCGCCGGGTGGCCGCGCGAAAAATTTTGCCAAGGCGATGCTTGACGAGATGGATGACTGAATCGAGACGTTGAAGGAGTTCCAATGGAAACAGATTTGACCGCAACTGAAATTCGCGTGTTGGGGTGTCTGATCGAGAAAGAGATGACCACTCCGGAGTATTATCCGCTCTCGTTGAACGGACTGACCAACGCCTGCAACCAGAAATCGAACCGCGACCCGGTGCTCGAGCTCGATGAGACCGATGTCGTCAAGGCGCTCGACAAACTCCGCTTCCGGGGGATGGCGCTGCATGCCAGCGGCGAGGGGAGCCGGGTGCCGAAGTACGGCCATAACCTGGAGGCGAAGCTTTATCTCGAACCGGAGCAGTTGGCGATCCTCTGTGAACTGTTCGTGCGCGGGCCGCAAACCCTCGGCGAGCTCCGCAGCCGTTGTGAGCGGATGCGTCCCTTCGCCGATTTACACGCCGTCGAAGCGGTGCTCGATGAATTGATGGAGCTCGATACGCCGCTGGTTACCCGGTTGCCGCGGCAGCCAGGGCGCAAGGAACAGCGCTATGCCCATCTTTTTGCCGGAGTCCCGGAACCGGCGGAAACGGAAGCCGCCGCGCCGCCGGAGGCGGCCCGGCTGAAGGTCGCCGAAGAGGATGAACGGATCCGCCGGCTGGAAGAAGAGGTCGCTGCCATGAAGGCTGAATTCGAAGCCTTCCGTAAACAGTTCGAGTAGGAGGCCGGGTCAGCTATGCCGCATCCCAAGCATATTCTTGTCGTCAGTTGTCTGGTGCGTAACCGGGAAAACGCCATTCTCTGCGTCAAGCACAAAAACAGGGGTTGGGAGATGCCGCAGGGCCGGGTCGAGGAGGGGGAGGCGCTGATTGACGCTCTGCACCGTGAGGTTCATGAGGAGACCGGCATGACGATCGCCGATCCGCGCCTGGCTGTCATCTGGTCGAAGTTGTCGGAACCGGCCGCCCTCATTCACGGCTTTGTTGCCGCCGTCGGCGGCGGCGACCTGACCCCGAGTGACGAGACGCCTGAGGTCGCCTGGCTGAGTGAACCGGCCGCCCGCGAACGAATCACCCATCCGGTCAATCGCGACCGCCTGCACGATCTGCTCGCCGCTGAAGGCAGGGATGGTGGCGCCGTCCGCTTCTACAGCTACACCAAACGCCCGTATCGGCGGATCGATCCCTGAATCCCGTTACTTCCTCATGCGCATAGACCGGAACGGAACGAACGGCCGGCTTGCGATCTGCGGAATGAATGTTTCCTTGACGAAGCGGACATCCTCGATGGTGTAAAAGGCGTTGGGGTTGAACTGCTTGATGGTGCGGATGATTTTTTCCAGCTTGCGGCGGCGGGCAACGGTGAAGATGACTTTGACCGGGCCGCTATCGCCGGTAGCGTCGACGCTGGTGACGCCGTAGCCTTCTGCGCGCAGGTGCCGGAGCAGTTCGGTGGCATCGTGCCGGGTGATGACGCGGAGGATCTGGCTGCCGACGGCGATCCGCTCCTCAATCATGATGCCGACGTAGTTGCCGACCGAGAAACCGAAGGCGAAAGCGATGTAGGTAATCCAGTTATCCATGTGCTGCATCACCTGGGTAATCGCCAGAACCCAGACCAGGGACTCGATGAAACCGAGCAGGGCGGCGTAACTCTTGAACCCCTTGGAAACGAAGATAATACGCAGGGTGCCGATGCTGACATCGAGAATGCGGGCGAGAAAGACCAGGATCGGGATGGTAAGCAGGGCGATTGTTTCAGCTGACATGAAGGCGGCTCCCTTGATTTTCGCTTTTCACGGATCATACAGAAAAACGGAGGTTCAATCCATCCCTTTGGCCGCGCTCTTCGGAACGGCAAGCTTTCTTCCGGATTGAGCACCGTCAGCCGGCGTGAAGTCTTCGCCTGACGCCTCTAACCGTTGACGAACTGCATCGCCTGTTACGGGTAGCGCAGGCCGGCGGCTACCCCGGGCGGCAGGGCGGCGGCAATTGCGTCAAGTTCGGCCCGGGTCAGCGTGATCCCGGCGGCGGCGACATTCTCTTCAAGATAACGCCGCCGCTTGGTGCCGGGGATCGGCACGATATCATTGCCCTGGGCCAGCACCCAGGCGAGCGCCAGCTGGCCGGCGGTAACGCCTCTTTGCTCGGCGAGCGCCCTGATCTTGTCGACCAGTTCGAGGTTCTTCTGCAGGTTTTCGCCCTGGAAGCGCGGTGATATGCGCCGGAAATCGTTGACGTCGAAGTCGTCGACGCTGGTAATCCTGCCGGTCAGAAAGCCCCTCCCGAGCGGGCTGTAGGGGACCAGGCCGATACCGAGTTCGCGCAGCGTCGGCAGGATCTCCGCCTCGACGTCGCGACTCCAGAGCGAGTATTCGGTCTGCAGGGCGCTGATCGGATGCACGGCGTGGGCCCGGTGGATGGTCGCCGGCGCCGCTTCCGAGAGGCCGAGATAACGGACCTTGCCGGCCGCGACCAGGTCGGCCATGGCGCCGACGGTCTCCTCGATCGGGACCCCGGGATCGACCCGGTGCTGATAGTAGAGGTCGATGTGATCGATGCCGAGTCGCTGCAGCGAGGCGTCGCAGCACTGGCGCACGTAATCCGGCCGGCCGCAGATGCCGGTGATCGGCACTTGCCCGTTGGCATCCGGCTGGCCGCGCATGATTCCGAACTTGGTGGCGACGACGACGCCGTCGCGGCGGTCGCTGATCGCCTTGCCGACCAGCATCTCGTTGGTATGTGGGCCGTACATGTCTGATGTGTCGAGAAAATTGACCCCGAGCTCGAGCGCCCGGTGAATGGTGGCGATCGATTCGTCTTCGTCGCGGGCTCCGTAGAAATCAGACATCCCCATACAGCCGAGCCCCTGGGCCGATACCTGCAGACCCTCTGTTCCGAGAATTCTCTGTTCCATCATGCGTCCTTCCTTTTGTTTTCAGTCCGTGTCTCAGTAACCGATTCCCATCAAACCACTGTTTAAATCCTTGCACTCAAATGATGGTTGTCAAGTCGACATGTTTTTACTTTTGAGCCGAGAGCGATCCGGCCTGCAAAACGGCTGATAAGTGATAAGATTATGAGAGCGGGTTAATTTTATTTCAGGAGGCCTGATGTCACGCATCGATCTTGTTCTGCTGCATCCCCCGAGCGTTTATGATTTTCGGCGGAAATCGATCCTCTACGGGCCGGTCAGCGATCTGATCCCCTCGTCGCCGGTCTTCGAGATGTACCCCCTGGGTTTTCTCACCATCACCAGCTACCTCGAGGCGCGCGGCCTCAAAGTCCGGGTGATCAATCTCGCCCTGCGCATGATGAACGACCCCGGGTTCGATGTGCCGGCTTTTCTCGCCCGGCAGCGGCCGCGCGCTTTCGGCATCGATCTGCACTGGCTGCCGCATGCTCACGGTTCATTGGCAATTGCGGCGCTGGCCAAGGCTGCGCATCCGGAGATCCCGGTCATTTTTGGCGGTTACTCGGCGAGCTACTTTCACGAGGAATTGATCGGTTATCCGCAGGTCGATTTCGTTCTGCGCGGTGATGGGGTCGAAGCGCCGCTGTACGACCTGATGCGGCACCTCGATGAACCGGTACAATTGCGGCGGGTGGCGAATCTGACCTGGAAGGATCAGGGCGAGATCAGGGTGAATCCGCTCTCCTGCGTTCCGGAAAACTATGATTATGTCGACATCGATCCGGTTCGCATGATGCGGATGGTCTTGCGGCATCGCGATCTGCAGAGCGTACTCCCTTTTAACGGCTGGTGGAAAAACCCGATCACAGCCGTCTTCACCGTCAAGGGGTGCAAGCACCAATGCCAGACCTGCGGCGGATCCGGGACCGCCGGGGAATGTACGGTGTCGCGTCGACGACCGGCCTACCGCAGCCCGCGCAACCTGGTGAAGAATATTGTTGATATCAGTCGCATTTCGCGCGGGCCGATTTTCCTGGTCGGCGATCTGTTGCAGCCCGGGGTTGACGCGGCCAATGAAACGCTCGATCTGCTGGCGGCGCAGCGGCTCCGGAACGAACTGGTCTTCGAGTTTTTCGGTATGCCGCCGCACGATTTTTTGCAGCGGATCGACCGCTCGGTCCGGAACTGGAGCCTGGAACTCTCGCCGGAGAGCCATGACGAAGCGATCCGCCGCCGCCAGGATCACACTGTCTTTTACAAAAACGTCGAGATGGAAGAGACCATCACCCGGGCGCTGGAACTGCGCTGTCACCGAATCGATATTTTTTTCATGATCGGATTAGCCGGACAGAGTGTCTGTTCGGTCGATGACAGCATCAGCTACTGCGAGGAACTGTTCTCCCGTTTCGATCGACGCCTCTCCTGTTTTATCTCGCCGATGGGACCGTTCCTTGATCCCGGCAGCCGGGTCTTCGAAGATCCCGCTGCGAGCGGCTACCGGCTGTTTGCCCGAACTCTCGAGGAACACCGGCAGCGTCTGCTGCGCCCTTCCTGGCGGCAGATCCTCAACTACGAAACCGACTGCATGACGCGCGATGACCTGGTGGAGGCAACCTATGCGGCCGCCGGGCGACTCAACGAGCTGAAGCTCAGGTATGGCCGGATCGGGCGGCGCCGGGCCCGGGCCGTGGGTGAGCATATTGCGCGGGCACGGGAGCTGGAAGGGCGACTCATTTCCATGCAAGGGGGACAACTCGATGCGCTGACGAGCTCCCTGCTGCAGGGTGAGATCAACCGGTTCAGTGTGTCGACGGTGTGTGACAAACGGGAGCTGTTCTGGCGGCGGCATCTTCTGAATTTCCGTTGGGGTGGGATCCTGCGCGAGCTCTTGAAGGAGAGTTTTAAACCGTACCGCGGTCGACACCGGGAACCAGACCGCCTTGCCGGAGCGGTCCGATCGGAAAGTGATTGCAGCGTTCAGGAGTAGCTCGGGGTCGGGTAGGATGACTTGCGGTAATCGCACAAATCCCACGGCCAGAAGATTGCTTTGCCGTTGGCCTCGATAATGAATGCATCTTCGGCACAACCGATAAATTTGCCCCTGATTTCGAGATCGCGATAAGTGAAGTTCATAGAGGTTCCGATTTCGGTTGTTTCACAGAGTGTTTTGAATTGCTCCCTGGTCATAGTGGCTCCACATCTCTATCCTGTTTGATCCGTTTGATTTGTTTAAATTATAACCATAGAGGTTATTAATCTGCAACTTTTCGGCCTTTTTTATTGTCAAAGCGCCCCTTCATTCGGTATTTTCGGCACACCTCATTTTTCAGGATTGCTTTGTGAAGAGACCGGACAAGATATACAGCACGCCGCTGCATGAAATCGTCGACTTCAGGTTCGACGAAAAAGTGGCGGCTGTTTTCCCTGATATGCTCAACCGGTCGGTACCGGGTTACGGGCTGATGATCACCAATATCGGCATTCTCGCCGGGCGGTACACACAGGCCGGCAGCCGCTGCTACGATCTCGGCTGCTCCCTCGGTGCGGCGACACTGGCGATGCGGCAGCGGATTACCGTCGAAGACTGTCACATCGTCGCCGTCGACAACTCGAAAGCGATGATCGAGCGGGCGCAGCAGCTGCTCGAAGGCGATGCGGCGACAGCTCCGGTTGAACTGGTCTGTGCCGATATCCTCGATGTTCGGATCAACAACGCTTCGGTTGTTGTGCTCAATCTGACGTTGCAGTTCATTCCGGTTGACCGACGGTCGGAGTTGATTAAAAACATTCATGCCGGTCTGCGGCCGGGCGGTATCCTTATCCTCGCCGAGAAGGTCGCCTTCGACGACGAAGCGCGGCAAGAGCTGCTGACCGACCTCCATCATGAATTCAAACGGGCCCAGGGCTACAGCGACCTTGAAGTCAGTCAGAAACGGACCGCCCTTGAGAACGTTATGATCCCGGAATCGCTCGATATTCATATCGAACGACTCGGACAGGCCGGATTCGCAGTCGTCGAGCCGTGGTTCCAATGCTTCAACTTCGCCTCGTTGGTGGCGTTCAAATGAGTTTTGTCCCCGAAATCTACGATTCCCTCTACCCGCAGCTCGAAGAGCTCGGGCTCCGGGAGTGGGCCTCCCGGCTGAGGACGGCGATCGCGGCCGAGTTCACCTCCCGCCGTCACGGCAAGATGGCCGAATGGCAGGCGGCGCTGAACGGCCTGCCGCTGATCGAAC
>PKUH01000108.1 GCA_002869615.1 Desulfuromonas sp.
CTTCCATTTTGTTTCATCCTTTTATCTTGTATTAGTGTCCCGCTTGGCAGAGCGGGCATTCTTCTTTTATTCATGTTTTAATTCTCCTTGTCAGGTAGCATGGAGAAGCCTCAATTTTATTGTTGAGGCTCTCCTTAGCCAACCGTTAAGCTCCGTGATATGAGCCTGTTCTTATGATCTCAGGCAGTACCTTTTCACTGAGCATTCTTTTAATAACTGCAGCTGCCGGTTTTCTGCTCTTGAGGATTAGCTTCCAGACACCGTATTCAGATATATAGAGCGGCGAGTTCTTATATCTTCCAAGCTTACAGATGTCTTGCTGATCGATGCCAAAGTAACCGATACAAGTAGTATTGCCTCTGACAGCAACACTAGTATTTCTCAGGCCCAGTACCTCGCAAACACTCTTGGCTTTGTACCAGATCTTTCCATCAACTCTTACTCGACTCAGCTTTGAATAGCTCACACCGAGTATGTCTGTAAGCAATGCTTTCATTGGAACTTGTTCTTTGATCCATGTGATTTTTTCTGACCTGCTTTCCGACAGCAGGTTTTTTCTTTTCTCCATGTTTATGCCTCCATACCTAACTGCTCGATATACTCGAACACATCGTTTTCTTTGTAGCGGATCAGCTTGCCCAGCTTAACGAATCTGGGTCCCATGCCTTTATATCTGTAGTACTCCAGTGTTTTGGGAGAGATATGCAATATCTCCGCTACATCGTTCTGGTCCAGAAGTCTCTGGGTCTTGTTTTGAATTTCATTATTCATGTGAAATTCCTCCTATAGTTATTTTGCTCACGGTCTATGCCGCAGCTTCTACTTGTTAATAACGGGACTTGTTTTGAAAACTCAGGAACAATTCAAATATTGATCGAACTGACTATTCCGCTATTAGACAAATCAGGGCATATAAGTGGTAATAACTGGGGCTTGCACCATAAACCAATAGGTCAAGTTAGCAGTAAAGTGGGTCGTTTTTCAGGTAGGTTTGCTAACGGATTTATTAAACATCAATATTATAAAATATACGTTGTATCAGGTCGGCCTTGGTATGACGTGAATGTGTCTGAAAGTATTCCCCACGTGGGCTGCAAGGAAGAATAAAACACTATAAGGAACTAGACTTTCCAGCTACTTTAAATCCAGTAAATACTGTCCCCGAGCTCCCCTGTCTACTGTGTTTGTAGGGATTGGCGGGTAAATTGTAGTGCAACGTTCGTAAAAAGGAAAAGCCCCGGAGGTTATCCGAGGCTTCCTTGATCACTGTGCTGTGGCTACAGGTTAAGCAGCAGCACTCTCAGCCGGTTCAGTCTCAGGCTGAGCCTTGTTCTGTTCAACACGAGCATTGACCATCTCCAGCGTGATATCCTTGAAGTAGTGGTCTTCGTTCTCAAGATCACGGAACGCCTTGATTTCCTCGTCACTCACAATGATCTTGGTTTTCTTATCCTCGTAAGTATCGTCAGCGATCATCTTCGCCTTCTTCAGCGCATGGATATCAACATAAGCCAGGACATCATCGTCAGGTGCGAGTTCTTCAACATCAGCACGACGCATAACCAGAGTCTGGCGACGAGCAAAGAAGTCAGGGCCTGCATCGTCCTTACGCCCCTTGATACGCTGTTCAGCCTGGTAGTCATTCAGTTCGCGTTCACGCTTCTTGAAATTGATGAAATCCGCGTAGTCCTTCGGCGACATTACATCCTTAAGATGAGAGAACTGATCTTCGTTAAAAATATTGATTGTAGACATTTGTCTACCTTTCCCAACCCTACAGGGTTGATGCAAGTACCGAACTGTGGTAACTTGCGGTTAGAGTTAAAGGTTCACTTAGCCCCTTGTCGCTGTTGGAGCAGCTTCAGGGGGCAACTTCTTTGTACATAAGACTGGCAACCGGACTTCCACGACTCATCGCCATATCAGCAACCTCCTTTCGTTAGATATCTAAAAATTCAGCCATTGGCTTTTCGTTCCTGAGAGCAGCAGCCACACCATTGGTCAGTGACTCGCCCTCAAGCTCTTTGACAGATTCCAGAATTTTACCAGTACATATTTCTGTGTCATTGTCATGGGTCACAGAATACAAATAGTATTTACCTTTCTTGGTACGATAGAGCCTCTGGGTCAATGTCTCCACCTCACCTATCGGCATTTCATCTGAACCGATTTCTTTTCCGTAAAATCGAACGTGCTTACCATTAGAACCAGAAACAGCATCTGTTGATCCAAGCCACAATGTGATTTCCTCCAAGCCTTCCAACGCACCTTCTAGTTCAACCACATATTGTTTTAATGCCTCAACAAATACAGTTGAAACTTTACTGCCATCTGACTCAGCCATTTCTTTTGCACGAACATAAGTTGCTTCATCTGCGTCCGGTATATACAGAGTTTTCTTTCCCATTGTTGTCCTCCTTTTAATAGTATACTTAACTTATAATACGTACTATACGTACTGTCAATACATTAATTTAAAAAAAATGTATTTTCATGTTTAGGTAGACGCTATTCATGGATGTTGAGAATCAGTTAGATTCCGCATATAGGAATACAACTGATATTGAATAAGACATACTTGAAGTGGATATCGGTTTAAAGGATTATTGCGGGAGCATCATAGATCGCTTGATTTTGTGCGGGATTCATGGCAGGATTGAAATCATATTCGTCACGCATTTTGCTACACGCTGTCAGCTAATAATGCCGTAAGTTATTGATATCAGGAGTTGGCAGAGTATCTCGCCTTCGGCACCAGCAAGAAGAAAAGCCCTGAAATCGCACAGATTTCAGGGCTTTATTTTCCCAGGTATAAAAACGGACACTTTGAGGCAAGGAGTCTGTTCGCCTAATCAGAAAAGCTCGATATTGTTCCCTAAGGTTGACTCATTCCCCTCTTCGTTGGTTTTATCGGAGTCTTTCCCCTCGCCCTTCCTGGCCGCACTGCCATCATGAGTCATTCGTTCATTGTCCATCGTATAACGCTCGTACAACCGATCAATCAGTTTACGGCTTCTGTCATCAAGTTCTGTTTCACCACTATAGGTCAACTCTGACGTCATTGTTTTCAATTCAGACTTGATCGTATGTATCGTCGTTAATTTTGAGCTGAAGTACTCGAGCTCAGAACAGATCTTACGGGTTTCGGTCTGCAAATCAACGATACCGGAGAGAAGACTACCCCCTTGACCACAGACGTCCGCCACCAAATGGCTGAGTTTTTCGCGGACCTGTTCGGTGGCATTCTGCAATTCCAACATTGAACCCTGGGCGCCATTTTTCAGTTGCACGAGAAAATTGACGAATTGTTCCAGTTCGTCAATGATCGAATCGAAGGTCCGCTTCAACTCGGAAAGCATGGAAACCCGAGCATTGAGACGAATCATCAGTTCGTTATCATCACTCCCCTCCAGCGAACCGGTTGCGCCCTGACCCAGCGAATCATCAACACGCGATATACTGGTTTGCAATGCCTTGATTTCATCGTAAATGATCTTGCAGGTTTTCGTATTATCAGTAAAAGAAGCCTTGACCAGTTCAATACACGAATCAACTTTGTCATAAGATGTCCCGTAAAAAGCAAGACCGTCATACAACTGCTGCAGATTGTAGTCGAGGCTGAGAAGACCCGAGTTCCGATGCCCCGTCAACGCCTGGTTAACGTTCAGGACAAGTTGCCTCGACTCCAGCAGACATGAGTCGATAGCATGATACCGCTGCAGAACCTGCTCAACGGCATGGGATAATTCGTCCATGACAAAATCGAGATGCCGGATCTGTAATTCACAGACATCGACCAATAGCCGATTCAAGACATCATTATTTTCAAGTTCCTCATGTTGTAGAGACCGATTCAATTCCTCACGCAGGTCGGCAAAGGCTTCATTGACATGGAAAATTTTCTGGCGGGTAATATCATCGAACTGGAGCCACGAAACGATATTGTCAATATGCCCGTCAATGGCCGTCCCTATTCTGGCTAAATCATTGGCTTCCGAATTATCCAGAACATTGAGTGGCTTCAATCCCCGTGAAAGGTCAACCTTTTCCTCGAGAATCTTTTGCTGAACACCTGTTTTATGTTTCAGGTATTGAAATGACTCTTCAGATTTCTTGGTTTGTTCGCGCAGATTATTATGCAGCTGGACAATAGCGTCGAGATGTACTGTTGTCGTTTTTTCGCTGTTGACTGTTTGCGAATCTGACGCACCCGGGGCGAGTTCTTCAGGCTGCCCTTGTTCTTCCATGGTCGCGAGCCACTGTGAGAGCTCCTGCTGTTCAAGATACAACGATTCAAACTTCTCAAGGGCCTGGTGGAGGATCAACCCCACTGATCGATTACGTGCATTCAGACCACCGGAGAGGTTTTCAAGTTCCGTGTCGATCTGCGAGTAATTATGATCAAGATCCGGCTCGGCGGCATTGATGTTGCCTGATTTGAATGGTTTGATACGTTGTCGACAGCCATATACCTGCTGCCCGACATGGAGAAAAAAACGCTCTGTATATCCGGCAAGTTCTTTCAAACTTTATTCGAATTCACTTATTTTATCCAGGGTTTTCTGAATCGTCATAATCAGTCCCCTAACCTGATGCAGCCTTATCTTATGGTCGAGATGAGTAGATCTTGCATATTGAGGATACACATAATTACAAAATCAATACCAACTCGGTTGAACCCTTGTAAACTCCTGACAAGACATGATTTTTGTATTGAAGAGTAAAATATTAGACGCATTGCCCGCAACCCCAGGCTGCAGTTTCGCGGCATTGTACCAACAAACAAGCCATTATACCATTCAGAACCGGAACATTTACGCAGGCTCTTTTTCCCGGTGCTCACCAATCGGCAGGGCCATGGTTTTTCTGAGAAAACGTCAGAGCCAAGCTGACAAAATTCACCATGAAAAGGGATGATCCGGAACTCGGGAGCGATTCCCATCGGGTGGTTTGGGGTCAGATCTTCACATTTGACCTTTTGGATATAACATCTGTCAAATGTGAAGATCTGACCCCATTTTTACTCGTTTGCCAAACCACTCTGTTGAGCACTTCCAGGCATGATAATTACACCCCGCGCAGAGTTGTAACCGCCCATTCGGCCCTTGGATCCTCCAAATCAATCCTGGTGACACTGATATTCGATAGAATCTTGTCGTATTCTCTCTTTTTATGTTGATCCATCACAGGATCGGCATCAGAGGGCACCCACGGATGCAGGTAAACAACACTTTTCACATGGGCCTGGGCCAACTCCTTGGCACACCCGAAGCAAGGCTGCATTGTCGTATACAGCGTTGCGCCCTCTACCGCGATGCCGAAGCGGGCCGCTGACAGCAATGCATTCTGCTCGGCGTGAACGCAGATACAGAGATCATATCCCTGCCCGCTGGCGAACTGGCCACCGGGATTACTGCAACGCAGACAACCGCCATCGAGACAATTCTCCATCCCCTCCGGTACACCATTGTAACCGGTCGAGATCACCCGGTTCTCCTTAACAATCACCGCGCCAACGCGATTACCGGTACAATTGGCCTTTTCCCGAACAGCAAAGGCAATCCCCATGTAGTAGGTATCACGATCCGGCAACTCATTTGTCATGTCTTCATCCAATACTAAACAGCAGAGGCCGCCTCACCTGTCATACGAGATGCCCTGAAGTTGAATGTGAAGATCCCACAAAGAACGACCAGTCCCGCCAGATGGATCAACAAATCAGAGGGATACAGCAACGCAACCGCGCAGCCAAAAGTTATCAAACGCACAGGCAACTTCAGCGGCGCTTCCATGAAACCCTGGATCGCCGCGGTAAAAGCATACAACCCGAACATGGCGAAGAAGAAAATCATGAAAACTTCGTCCCAGGAACCACCGATAAAGGGGGTGTAAGCGAACAATAAGGGGACGATGTAAAGACCTTTGGCAACTTTCCATGACTGAAAGCCGGTTTCCATCGGCTTGGTACCTGCGATCGCAGCGCCAGTGAACGCAGCGAGAGCTACCGGCGGTGTGACATTGGAATCCTGGCTGAGCCAGAAGACAATCAAGTGAGCCGCCAGCAAGGCAAAGGTCATAGCGTCAGCACTGATGACCGCATCGCGAACCATGCCGGCCATATCGATCGGAATCGTATCGACAATCGCCTGTGCGGCAGCGGTTGTCATCGGACTACCTATCTCGGCGAATCTCTCCGGCACGGCGACCATAAAGAGCGCCTTTGCTGTTTCCGGAATGTGACCGCTCACCAACGCTTCGACCAACATATTATCCGCGATCAGAGCATGTAGCGCCGGCGCCGAGAGGGTTCCGAGAACGATATAGGCGGCCGTAACCGGCAACCCCATACCAAGCACCAGGGAAGCGAGAGCGATGAGCAGAATCGCTATAATCATGCTGTTGCCAGCCCACTCGGTAATCATCAGTGAGAAAGTATTGCCAACGCCGGCCGTGGCGATAACATTTACAATCAGGCCGACAGAGCAGAGCAGGATTGCCGTCATCACCATGTTTTTGACACCAATAGCCATCGCCTCAACGATCGCCCTGGGTCCCATCTTGTTGGCGGTAAGCCACGAAGTAACAACAACGGCAATAATACTGATGCCCGCAGCGTAGGTTGGAGTAAAGCCATAGATCAGAAGCCCGATCAAAATACCGATCGGCAGCAGGAAGACGATGCCGCCCTTCTTGAGGACCTCAATCGCCGAAACCTCCTCGCCATCAAGCGCATTCACATGATTCTTCTTGGCCTCGATACGTACGAAAAAGGCAACCGTAGCAAAGTAAAGGATTGCCGGGAGGATACTGACCAGAATGATGGTGTTGTAGGAGATTTGCGTATAGGTTGCCATAACGAAGGCACCGGCGCCCATAATCGGCGGCATCAGCTGCCCCCCTGTCGAGGCGGCAGCTTCAACTCCGGCCGCGAACCTGGCCGGGAAACCGGCCCGTTTCATCAACGGGATAGTGATGACACCGGTTGATGCCGTGTTGGCAACAGCCGAGCCTGAGATCGTCCCCATCAGCCCGGAAGCGAAGACCGCAACCAATCCCGGGCCACCAACCATTCGGCCGGCCACGGCTCTGGCCAGGTCGATAACAAACTCACCGGCCCCGGAACGGAGCAGAAAAGCGCCGAAAAGCAGAAACATGAAAACGTAAGTCGCAGAGATACTGGCAATAGTGCCGAAAATTGCATCATCGCCATATATACTGCGAAAAAGAATGGTCTCCAGACTGAGGCCGCTAAATTTAAAAACGCCATCGATCAGGCTGCCCCACCAGGCGATGTAAGACAAGGAAACAATAATCAGGAATGGGATAAACCACCCGGCCGCTCTGCGGGTAAACTCCAAGGCACAGAGAATGAGGATAATTCCGGCAACCCATTCAAGCGGACTCATGGTTACGCCCCGCGCATAGATCGCATCTTCACGGGCGATCAGGAAGATGGCCGAGCCGGCCGCAAGCAGTCCGAGCATTACATCGAGGGATTTCCACAGCATGTTCGGATCTTTTCGCAGCGGATAAACCAGCGACGCAACCAGGGCAAAGCCGGCAAAGTGCAAAGAGTTCTGCCAAAGACTGGGAAGGATGGTTACAACATTGAACCAGATATGCAGGACCGAGACGGCGACCCCCATTACCAATAGCAAACGACTCGGACGCAAATGACTTTCAGTCTCTTGATCTTCAGCTTCTTGTTCTGTTGGGTTCATCCAGAAATCTCCGGGATAAACTGCGGTCGTCCGTGTTAAGGGACGACCGCAGGGTGTAACTTAATATTCTATTTTGCCAGCAAACGCTCTGGAATTTTGATGCCAACTTCCTGATAGTATCTGGCTGCGCCCGGATGTAAAGGCATCGGCAGACCTGAAATTGCCTTTTCGATGGCCATCGCCTTGGTGGCCCCGTGAATCGCATTGAGAAAAGGCAGGTTTTCATAAATAGTTTTGGTGATCTGGTAGACAGCATCTTCGTCAACATCAGCCCGGACCGACAAGAAATTCGGCTGAGCGATGGTGTTGATATCCTTGGCCTGACCGGGATAAGTTCCCGCCGGAATAACGTAGCGTGTCCAGAGGTCGAGGCCGCCGTCGGCCTGCTTCAACTGCTTATCGGTAAAATCGAGAACGGCGATATCGCTGACCATATTGGCAACGGCCTTGGTAACGGCGCTGGCCGGAACGCCGGCGGGGATACCAAAACCGGAGATCTGGCCGTTTTGCAGGGCATCGGCCGAGGGGCCGTAACCGACATGGATCAAGTCATAGTCTTTTTCAATATCGACACCCAGGTTGCCAAGGATGACCGTGTTCGAGCCGAGAGTGCCGGAATTCTTCTTGCCCATCGACATCGCCTCACCCTTCATGCCGACCAGATCACTAACGGTGCCGGTTTTAGCAAACTTCTTCAGCACCGCGTAGTGTTCGACATTCTGCCAGAGCATGGTGACGGCACGCAGGTTTCTCTGCGGCCCGTCATTCTTGATCGGACCGGTGCCGTTCCATGCATAAGAACCGTAAAGGCCCTGGAGAATGGCAAATTGAACTTCATTGTCACGCAGCAACTTGACGTTCTCACCGGAACCTGCCGAGTTGATGGCCGACATGGCAATCTTCTGTTTCGGCTGAAGTTTGACCTTCACCAGCGTTGAGAGGGCTACACCCACCGGATAGTAGGTACCGCCGGTCGATGCGGTCGCCAGCAGGTAGTTGCGCTCTTCCGCCGCGCGAACGTCCGATGCTGCAAAGGGGGTGAGCATTATACTGAGGGCAACAATGGCTAACAGTGTTCTCTTTAAATTGAGCATTTGTTCCTCCTTGTACAGTTATGGTTAACAGTCTTATGAATTTACCATAAATTTAATGAAAGTGGCATACCAGGCAGGAAATATCTTTAATGAGTGGGGTCAGACCTTCACATTTGACAGAGCCAGAAAATAAGAAATGTCAAATGTGAAGATCTGACCCCTGATTGCATTGGAACTTTAATGGCTACTCATAATAAATTAATGATACATTATCGAGCAGGAGAGAGCATGACATGATCAACGATTTTCTTTTCGCGGTACATATCACCGCGCCGATCTTCTTCATCATCGGATTCGGCATATTTTTCAAGCGCCTGGGCTGGATCACTGACGAATTCGCCAGGATCGGCTCTGATCTCGTCTTCAAGGTCACCCTGCCTTGCCTGCTCTTCGTCAAGTTGGTCGACACCGATTTCGAGAATGGCATCCCGGTGCTTCTGATCACTTACGCCCTGATCGCCACGACCATTGTTTTTCTTCTGCTCGACAACGTTATCTGCAAGTCGATTGCTTCAGGCGCAGACCGGGGCGCTTTCGTCCAGGGAACGTTCCGGGGCAATATGGGCATCATCGGTCTGGCCTATTGCCTGAGTGCCTTCGGTGAGAGTGTGATCACCATCGCCTCGATCTACCTGGCGATCATGACCACACTCTACAATGTTCTCTCAATAATCACCCTGTCGCGCCATCAACAGCAGGAGAATACCCCGAACATGGGAGCCTACGTCATCAAGAGTGTGGCAAAGAACCCGCTGATTATTGCAATCGCGGCCGGGGTCAGTGTCGCCCTGATAAAAATGCCAGTGCCGGAGATCCTGCTTAGTACTGGAGAATATTTTGCCGGAATGACCCTGCCGCTTGCCCTGCTCTGTGCCGGCGCCTCGATCCGCCTGAAAGAATTTCAGTCATCACCGCTTCTGTACTGGGCGACCTGCGGCAAGCTCTTCTTTGTACCGCTGATTGTCACGGGAGGCGGGATAGCCATCGGTCTGCGTGGCGAAAGCCTTGGTGTCCTTTTCCTGATGAGCGCCTCGCCGACAGCTGCAGCAAGCTACCCGATGGCGCAGGCGTTGGGGGCAAACTACCATCTTGCTGCCGCCATTATCGCAGCAACCTCTCTGGCTTCTATCTGTTCATCTACTCTCGGAATCTTTTTGCTGCGGGTTTTTGACCTGATTTGACATTCTTAACATCTTGAACATAAGGGTGTTAAAGGGTCTCTTCACTCGGTCTGGGCGGCCGTTTACTTTTGTCTTGTTTCCTTGATTTAAACAATTGCGAAACCGCATCCCTCATAAAATTAATGGAATCGGCGCTTCCCCGCAAACTGAACCTGACAACCTTGAACCTGTCCGATTGCAACGGCAGAGCAAAACCGATTAAATTGCCCTTTTTCGCAGCTTTGTCGATCAGGTCAAAATCACTGAAGTAATATTGATATTTGTCGATTTTCGAAAGATATCCGCCACAGATAAATGAGGTATTGTATGCACCTTTGTCTGAATTTATCAGAACAGGGTATTCAGAATCTTTCTTGCAGGCTGTCTTCATGCCAATGAGATAAACACAATGTTCTGTTTCAATGAAACAGTACTGCCCAAAAACATTTCCAGTGTCACTTATTGTGGCTGCATAAATAAATCCTGCATCGGAGAAGTCGACCATCCAATCCTTAAATTGCTCACCCTCTGAATAGGAGAAGGAGCCGGTAAAGAAAACCATAAAAAACAAGCAGAGAATAATTCGCATAGATATCAACCTAATCCCATAAACCGGACTATTTCTTTTTGGTCTTCCTTCGAAGTGTCTTGATAAAGCCGTCATAATCTCCTTCAATAACCGAATTTTTCGGGATGATGTGGGCATTCGATGCCGAGGTATAGACATAGGTATGATCGTCTGAGGAAATAATTTTCTCGACCGACTTGAGCGCTATCCTGTTCTCCGTGGCCTCCGACTTAAGCATCAGCTCGTTGCCAACAATTTCCAGCTCTTGCTGGCCGAGCAACGCTTCATTCTGCGGTTCCGCATAAACCTTCCGGAGCTGCCGGGCCGTACTCCAGCGAAAGAATGCCGGCTGAAGAAAGTATATCGGAGTCGAAACGCAAAACGCGACAAAGCTGATAACGATGGCTGTCTTGGACGGCGTCGCCCGTTCGACAAACATGATCGCCGATACTGCGACCAGCGGCGTAAAAGCCCAGACCAGGCGCATGATTGACAGTTTGCGCTTCATTTCCGGAATCGAATCAATATGGTCCTGGTTAAATTTAACCGCATCTTCGAGCTTGAGAGAATAAATCAGTTTCATTGTTTCCCATCCTTAAAATTAAAAAGCAGTAAACAGGGGTTCTGGTTAAATAACTCTACTTAAGTGATTTGATTGCCGACGACAGGATGATCTTTCCCTGGGTGGCGTAAAATTCATGGTTTTTCTCGATATCCTTGATCGGGTAAAGGTAATTGACCATCAGACCGAATGATTGTTCCATCCCTTTTCCGGAAACATCTCCAAGCCAGTTCACCCGCTCAATCCGGGCGCCGTTGCCGAGATGGAAACGCTCGACCGGATCGATCGGCTGACCATCGTCGCGGGTGGTGTGGAAATAGTGATAGAGTAGCTTTTCGAGAATCGGTTTTAATACTGTCGACACGTTGTCGTCGTGCGCCCATTCATTCTGCTCAAGGAAATTAAGTAAATCAGGCTCTGCCGAACGGTTGATCGACAACTGGGCCAGTTCAAGCATGCCGTCGGCATCAATCAGACGGACCCTCTCCTCCTCATCAAGGCTGTTGAGCCAGCGCCTGAATCCCGGAATCGGCGACAGGGTCGCAAAGGTCTTGATATTGGGAAGCTCGGCCTTAAGCGATGCAACAACCCGCTTGATCAGGAAATTACCGAAACTGATCCCCTTGAGCCCTTGCTGGGCATTGGAGATCGAATAAAAGATAGCAGTATCCGCCTTCTCTGGATCAACATCCGGCGTACTTTCATCAAGTAAGGTCTGGACACTCTCGGCAATCCCGTTAGTCAGGGCTACTTCAACAAAAATCAGCGGCTCACCCGGCATGTTCGGATGGAAGAAAGCATAGCAACGGCGATCCAGGTGCAGGCGATGCCGTAAATCCTGCCATGAATTGATTTCATGCACCGCTTCGTACTCAACCAATTTTTCCAGAAGAGCCGCCGGTGACTGCCAGTCGACCTGACGCATTTTCAGCAAACCGACATCGAACCAGTTCGCCAGCAGGTGTCTCAATTCCCGGTCAAAAGGTTTCAGATCACTGTTCTCACGACAGAATCCAAGAAGATCACGCCGTAAATCGACCAGAAATTTGATGCCATTCGGCAGAGCACTGAACTGACTCAACAATTTCAGTCGGGGCGGTTCCAAAAGATCACGCATGGCCGCCTCGACCGAGCTATAATCGGCATCACTGGCGAGGTAGGCATGGCACTGTTTGCGCATTGCGGCGCGATCAAGCCCGTATTCGTTGGCCAGAATTTCGAGGAAACGGCGGCGGCCGGTTTGCGAAAGATGCTGGTAAAGTTCACCAATCTGCATGGCATGACTGCGCGCCGAAACTTCTCCGCCCCTGGCTCCGATCCAGTTATCGAGATGTCGCCTGAGGATCTCTTCGTCGCCGTTTGCAAGGTCGAGGTCAACGCGACTGTGGCGATCACCGAGCAGGCTACCGGTCAGATTCGACCAACTTCGCCCCAGATTTTTCAGACTGTATTTAAACATGGTTCTCCCCGGCCCGAATTTTCGGTTGCCTAAAGGTATCGTGACTAGAAAGAAACTTCCAGAAGATTTTCAGAAAGGTTTCCGGATGGGGAGCAGATGATTCAGACTCACCATTATTCAACAAAAAAAGGGAGCCGAAGCTCCCCTCTTTCGGTACTTATCCATGTTCAATCATCGAGGCTTCTTGTTTTGTTGATCATTTTATCCTTGTTGCTCGTTCCGGTTTCAATCGATTCGCCGAACAGGCCGATCGCATAGATGATGCAGGCCATGATCACCAGAAATATGACAAACTTGAAGCTCGCTTTCGGTTTTTGGTAAGCAATAACCACAAAGATTACCGCAATCACGACCACGACAATGGAATACTCATGATAAAACTCGACGGCATACATCCACATTGTTTCAAAATTCATATCACTTTACCTCGGCTGCGTTCGGAAAAAGAAGGCGAAATTGACATAAGCAAGCTCGGTATCGGCACTGAAGTGGCTGCTTTCCCAGGCAGTCCCATTCCAGTTCGGACCCCGGCCATGATACCCCATCATGATATAACCACCTTTGGCCGACATGCTCAGTCGGCCCGGGAAATTGAAGTTGACCCCGGCGGTCGCCCCGACCCCGAATCCGTACAGATCAAAATCACGGGCGGTTGCTCCTTCGAGGTCTCCCTCAATCAACTCCATGCGGATTTCCGGGCCGAACCAGAGCCTGATATTAGGAGCGACCAGACCACCGAAACCAAAATTGTGATTCATGACCAGGCCGTCAAGGTCGGCATCGACGCCGGCCCGATTATTGTAGTCTTCAATCTCGAGCATTGTTCGGCCAAGTTCAAGACGGTAATTGAACATCCTGTTCGTAGCGAGATTGGAGTCGACGACAAAGCCAAAATCGTGGTGTGTGCTGTCGATATCAAAATCATAATCGCCATCCCAGTCGCCATCAGTTACCTTGCCATCCTGGAAATACATCCCGATGCCGCCGGCAAAAACGGGGGTCGCGAGCAGTGACAGCAACAGGACGATCAGGCTGAAGCGGATCAGGTTAGTGATGTTCATATAAGCCTCCCCGGGCAAGAATGGTGAAAGTCATACCTCAGTGTCAGAATTTTGCACAGATCATGCCATAGATTAGAATATCATAAGGCAACAATCTCAATTGTCAGCGGAACCGGGTATGAGGTAGAGATAACAACGTCTGGATAAATTATAACAGCGACATACTGCCATAAAGCTGCCAGAATGAGTTACAACAAAAAAGTTTTTTTGCAACGTATTGGCTTGCATTGTAGATTATTAACAACAAATCCGTCCCCGGCAGACAGCTTCGGTTTCCGGAGACTCCTGTACGGTGACGCCAACAATCGGGAGAATATCATGCGACAATCGATCTTGGCGACTTTGCTAATCTTGTATGCAGCCACACCCCTTATGGCGACAGAAGTTCCGACCGTTGAACTCGGGCAGAAACTGTTTGAATCGACCCTGATCGGCAGCAACGGCAATAGCTGCTCGGGTTGTCATCCCGACGGTAAAGGCCTCGAAGAGATTGACGCCTACGATGACGGCATGCTCAAGGAGATGACTAATTTCTGTATCCGGGATGCGCTCAAAGGTGAAATGATGGATCTCGAGTCGACCGAAATAGAATCGTTTCTGCTCTACCTGCGCAAGCTGCACCGATCGATGCAACCGAAGCAATAGTGTTGATCGGGCATCATTAACATCCACAACCGCAATTATGGCAGGTTTTTCGATGCTCGGCATCCGGGACAATGGTTTCCGGGGCAAATGCCAGGCGCTTGACTCCGCGCCTGATATCTTCCGGCAAATCACATTCCGGCGACTCGCCAATCACATGACCGAGGCAGGGATTGCCGCCCTCCGATGAACGGAGGCGGATGCTGTTGAGGATGTCGCCATAGCCCTTTATTTCGACCGAGATGTCCTCTTCCCTGGAAAACCTGACAGCGACCCCCGCGTCAGCCAGTTCGGCACTGATCTCTTCGGCCAGGTCCGCAATCGTCGCGGCCTCGACGTTGTAGGTCCAGTCGCTGACAAAATCACGATGATAAAGAGCTATGGTAATAACTTTAGACATGTCAGGCCTGTTCGATCCAGGATGTATCGCCGCTCCCCTGCCTGAGGACTTCAATAGTGTCATTAACCAGAGAGATAACAGTTGAAGAGTCACCCATCATCACGCCGCCATCGACCACGAGGTCAATTGACTTACCGAAACGGGCTTCGATTTCATCCGGGTCATTGACCGGATCGTCACCGGAAGTATTGGCGCTGGTCGTCACGAGCGGATGCCCGAGTTCACGAACGATCGCCAGGGCGATTTCATTGTCAGGGATGCGGACTCCGACCGTCTTTTGATTGGTTGTCAGCAGTTTCGGAACCTGACGGGTCGCCTCGAGGACAAAGGTATACGGCCCGGGCAGGTGGCGTTTGAGGATCTTGTAGGCAAAGTTGCTGACCTGACAATAGCCGGAGATATCAGAAATGTCGGCGCAGATAAACGAAAAGGGCTTGCGGGCATCCCGCTTCTTGACCTGATAGATCCGTTTGACCCCCTTGCTGTTATAAATATCACATCCGAGGCCATAGATGGTGTCGGTCGGATAGACGATCACCCCGCCCTGGCGCAAGGTATCAACAATGCGGGTCACGAGACGCGGTTGCGGGTTGTCAGGATTGAGATGTAACAGCATCGGCTTGCCCCATCGGTCAGATTTAACAGTTGCAGCGGCAGAATAGCAAATTAGTTGATAAAAAGGAAGATGACTTGTGGTTATCCGCTACGGCCGGCTACAGCAAGTACACCAATCCATCGATCGACTTGAGGTTTCGATAGATCGTATACAGTTGTTCTTTCGATGTGAGGTGTGTCAGCGCTGAGACGCATGAATATTTACCACCTGAACTCAAACGAACGCGAATGGCATCATCGGGGCAGTTAGCGCTCCGGTTGACCGCCTCTTTGACCGCCAGGCGAAAAGCATCGCCTGCATTGCCCGGGCCGAAAGCCTTGAAGGTATAATCACAGGGAAATTCTATCTCGGGGACGGCTGAATCAGTCATTTTCCGGGTCCGTCAGTCCGGTTAACCCCGGTATGGCCAAAGCCGCCGCTGCCACGCGAGGAACTGTCCAGGGAATCGACAAGCATGAGTTCGGCCTGGGCGACCGGAGCGATCACCAGTTGGGCAATCCGATCTCCATGGTTGAAGAGAACCGGCTGTGAACCATGATTGATGGCGATAACCCCAATTTCACCACGATAGTCGGCATCGATGGTTCCGGGAGAATTGAGCATGGTGATCCCCTCACGCAAGGCCAGTCCCGACCGGGGTCGAACCTGACCTTCGTATCCGACCGGAATCGACAGGGCGATGCCGGTCGGGATCAGCGTCCGCTCTCCGGGCTGAAGTTCTACAGGTTGTTCGAGGGCGGCACAGAGGTCCATTCCGGCAGCATGTTGCGACATGTACCGGGGCAGTACCGCGTCTGTGCGTAATTTAACAATCGGAATTTCGATCATAACAAGCCCTTGTCCACTCAGTTTTTCACGGTTAGATCAATTGATGTCTTATCGATGCGACCGGCATCACCAAGCAGCTGCAGGGTCAGGTATTCATCCCTGAACAACTCATTTGCCAGGCGGCAGACCTGGTCGGCCGTTACTGATTCAAGCTGCGTCATCGCCTGTTCAATCGAAAGCTGGGTGCCGAGATAAAGTTCGTTCTTGGCAAGCCGGGTCATTCTGTTTTCAGTATTTTCGAGAGACAACAGGAGATTTCCCCGCAACTGTTCACGGGCGGCATTGAACTCGTAAGCCGGCACCGGTTCGCGGATCAGATTTTTCAATTCGGCGAGAATCAGATCAATAACATAGAGAGCCTGGTCCGGTGCGGTTGCGGCATAGACGATTTGAGCCCCTGTATCAGAATGGCAATTCAGGTAGCTGTATATCGAATAGGCAAGGCCCCTATCTTCACGAATCGATTGGAACAGGCGGGAGCTCATGCTTCCACCGAGGATTGTATTCAGGAAATAGAGGGCGTATCGATCCGGATCATTTTGCGGCAAGGCTTTGGTACCAAGGCAGATATGTATCTGTTCAAGCGATTTCTCGCGAACATCAATGCCGCCATGACAGACCGGTGATTCAATCGGGGAGCCGTGACCGGCTGCCGGTACGGACGAAAACTCACTTGCAACCTGATCGACAACTTTATCGTGTTCAAGCTTGCCGGCAGCAGTTATCAGCAGGTTCTCGCCACAATAACAGTCGGCAACGAACCTGAGCAGAGTATCCCGGTCAAAATGAGCAACCGTCTCAGCCGTCCCGAGGATCGGTCTTGCCAACGGATTGTTTTTCCAGAAAAGGCGGCCGAAAAGTTCATGGATCTGATCATCCGGAGTATCTTCGACCATGGCGATCTCATTGAGGATGATCCGCCTTTCCTTCTCAATTTCTTCAAGATCAAAGACCGAATCGAGAAGGATATCCGAGATCAGGTCTGTCGCAAGGGGGAGATTGTGCGAAAGCATCTTGGCGTAGTAACAACAGAATTCATGGCTGGTAAAAGCATTGAGCATTCCGCCGACAGCATCAATCTCGCGGGCGATCATCCGGGCTGTTCGGTGCCCGGTCCCTTTGAAAAACATATGCTCGGCAAAATGAGAGATGCCGCTTAAAGCGGCATCTTCATGACGGGAACCGGTCGCCACCCATGCTCCCAGGGAGACGGAGTGAGCGACCGGTATTTGTTCAGTAATGATCCTGATTCCGTTATCAAGGACCGTTTGCTTGATCATTGAGTAACCTGCTGATTAACCCTCTTCAGGCATTTTCTGGTCAAGCGCCTCTTTGCGCGACAGCTTGATCTTGCCCTGTTTGTCGATACCAATACATTTTACCAGAACTTTGTCACCTTCGTTGAGAACATCAGTGACTGCCCTGACCCGTTCCTTGGCCAGTTCGGAAATATGAACCAGGCCATCGGTCCCGGGGAAGATTTCGACAAAGGCACCAAACTCCATGATCTTTTTGACTTCACCTTCGTAAAGACGGCCGACTTCGGCCTCCTGGGTCAGGTTGCGGATCATCTTGATCGCTGCCTTGGCGGCTTCGCCATCGGAAGATGCGATATTGACGCGACCATCATCTTCAATATCGATGGCGCATCCGGTAGCTTCGATAATACCACGAATATTCTTGCCGCCAGGACCGATAACGGTACGTACCTGGTCTTTGGTGACATAAACAGTCGTGATCCGCGGTGCATACTTGGAGAGCTCCGGCCGGGCCTCAGGAATCGCTTCGGCCATCTTGCCGAGGATATGGAGACGCCCTTCACGAGCCTGTTGCAGCGCCTGCTTCATGATCTCCTTGTTGACGCCGGTGATCTTGATATCCATCTGCAGAGCGGCAACACCGCTTGCAGTTCCGGTCACCTTGAAGTCCATATCACCGAGGTGGTCCTCGTCACCGAGAATATCGGAGAGAACTGCAAAATCATCACCTTCCTTGATCAAGCCCATGGCAATACCGTCAACGGCATCGGAAACCGGAACACCGGCGTCCATAAGGGCGAGTGACGAACCACAGACCGAAGCCATCGACGACGAACCGTTCGACTCGAGGATATCGGAGACGATACGAATCGTGTACGGAAAGTCATCATGCTTCGGAAGAATCTGGGCAACTGAACGCTCGGCCAGGTAGCCATGACCGATTTCACGACGGCCCGGGAAGAGACGCATGCTGGTCTCGCCGACACAGAACGGCGGGAAGTTATAGTGCAGCAGAAACTTCTTGAAATCCATCGACTGGACATTGTCCATGCGTTGTTCGTCGACGGCGGTGCCGAGGGTCGCGGCGACCAGGGCCTGGGTTTCTCCACGCGTAAAGAGGGCGCTACCATGAGCACGCGGCAGGAAGCCTGTTTCACAGGTAATCGGCCGGATGGTTGCCATATCACGACCATCGATCCGGACCCGGTCCTTGACGACCATCTGGCGGACTATCCGTTTATGTAACGAACCGATAATACTGGAGATCTCGTCTTCACGGCCTTCAAATTCCTCGGCCAGGGCTTCCTGGACATCGGCCTTGACCTGATCAACCGCAGCATACCGTTCCTGTTTGGTCTGGATACGGACCGCTTTGTCCATCGGCCCTTCGGCCAGGGCAGTAATCCGTTCTTCCAGAGCACTGTCGGGTTCGGCAACGATAAATTCGCGCTTTTCGCCACCAACCTTGGCAGCAAGCTCTTCCTGTAATTTGATCAACGGCTGCAGCGACTCGTGACCAAAGAAGATGGCATCGAGCATTTCATCTTCGGAAATCAGGTCGGCTTCACCTTCAACCATCATCACCGCTTCTTTCGAACCGGAGACGACGATATCAATATCGCTCTTTTCCATCTGCTCGAGGGTCGGATTGGCAACAAACGCGCCATCAACCCGGCCGACCCGGACCGCAGCAATCGGTCCTTCAAACGGAATATCCGATACGGCGACAGCGGCAGAAGCGGCGACCATAGCCAGGGTATCCGGATCGTTAATCAGATCAGCCGAAATAACTGTCGGCATGATCTGGGTTTCGAACAGGTAGCCCTTCGGAAAGAGCGGACGCATTGGCCGGTCGATGAGACGACAGATCAAAGTCTCACGTTCGGTGGCGCCGCGTTCACGACGGAAGAAAGAACCGGGAATTTTACCGGCAGCGTAGAATTTTTCCTGGTAGTTGACGGTCAGAGGAAAGAAATCCTGACCTTCGCGCATTTTGGTAGCTGAGACGACGGTACAGAGAACCTTGGTTTCTCCATAAGTAACAATAACCGCGCCATCAGCCTGTCTTGCCACCTGACCAGTTTCGATTGTCAGGGGCTGACCGTTGAAATCGGTCGTAACCTTCTGGTGGGCCATAAAAGCCTCCTTTTACAAATATTCTGTTTTACAACGATATCCTTCACCCAATCTACCAACACGGTGAAAGAAAGGCAAAGGAGGATGGCCTGAGACAGTCTCTGTATCGTTGACGATACAGACGCTCTCTCCGGACAACCTCCTGCGCCAGCCTCTTGAAGCAGAAGGCAGCTTGTTCTCCGTGTCGGCAGAAGAACAGCTGCCCCTTTTTTACCGACGGATCCCGAGTTCCTTGATAATCGTCCGGTAGCTCTCGACATTCTTTGACTTGAGATAATCGAGAAGCCTTCGGCGCTTACCAACAAGTTTCAGCAGACCGCGGCGGGAGTGATGATCTTTCTTGTGAGTTCTGAAATGCTCAGTCAGGTAAGTAATCCGCTCCGACAGAAGGGCAATCTGCACTTCCGGTGAACCGGTGTCACTGTCGTGAGTTTTGAACTTTTCAATAATTTCCTGTTTACGTTCCGTAGCCAGCATCTTTCTTTTAATCCTTTCCGGCAATAATCATTTCACATTCTTGAAACACGTCTATTTATCATAACATCAAGCTGATGTAAAGTCTTGATTAGACTCTATCAGTCAGTACGAACAAAAACTTTGGCCAACTCGAAATCCCCTCTTTTTTCGCGCTCACGACCGGGCGCATAGTGTGCCACCGCCAGCAGTTTCTTCCCGGCAGTTATTCGCACCATGGTCCCGTCGACGATTCCCGGTGGCAAATCAGCTTCCACTGCCGCCGGAGGAATGCCGTTGCACAGACGCCCGGCAGCCTCCTCACCGACCGGCACCAGCGGACGATCAGGCAGCATATCGATCAACGGAACTATATACTGTTCAACGTCTTCGCTCGCCTCAAACCGTTCAAGATTGACCGCCGCAGCGATCTCAAATGCGCCATGCCGGAAACGTCGCAAGCCGGACAGGTGAGCACCACAGCCGAGATCCTGTCCGATATCATGAGCCAGGGTCCGGACATAGGTCCCTTTCGAACAGACGACATCGAATGAGACCTCCGGCAGTTCGCAGGCGGTCATATTGATCGAACGGATCACAACCGGCCGCGGCTCTCTTTCAACCGCAAGCCCCTGCCGGGCTAGTTTGTACAAAGGTGTACCGTTGCGCTTGAGGGCCGAATACATCGGCGGAATCTGTTCAATCGGGCCGTTCATCCGGATGATCGCCTGATTGACCTCGGAACATGACAACCCCTGCCACTCACCGGTCGCGACAATCTCCCCTTCCGCGTCCTGGCTGTCGGTGATGGAGCCGAGCCGCATCGTCGCCGCATACCCCTTGTCGCTTTCGGAAAAGTATTCGAGAAGCCGGGTCGCTTCACCGATCGCAACCGGAATGACGCCGGTCGCCATCGGGTCAAGGGTCCCGCCGTGGCCAACGCGACGAATACCGGTTTTGCGTCTGATCCGTCGAACAACATCATGCGATGTGATTCCGGCCGGTTTATCAATTATCAGGAGTCCGTGCATGCAGCAGATCAGAGGATACCGAGCCTTTTGAAGACTTCATTGCGGACAGTGTCGATGGAGCCTTCGACCTTGGCACCGGCGGCGTTGTGATGACCACCGCCGCCGAGTTCGCGGGCCAGAGCGCCTACATCAACAGCTCCCTTTGAGCGGAATCCGACCTTGTAGAGATTGGGCGAAATCTCGCGGAAGAAGATGGCAACCTCGACCCCTTCAATCGAACGGGGATAATTTACGAAACCGTCCGTATGTTCCGGCCCGGCATTGTACTTGCTGAGCATTTCACAGGAAACACAGACCGACGCAAACTTGCCGCAACGGGAAATCGTCAGGGTACGCAGGGCATCGCCGAGCAGTAGCAGGCGCTCTCTCGGCTGGGTCTCATACAGGTGGGAAGCAATTTCCCAGGCATCGAGTCCCAGACCGATCATTTCGGAAGCGACCGCGAAGGCTTCACTATCGGCATTGGAGTAGCGGAAAGATCCGGTATCCGAGAGAATTGTCGTATAGATATTGATTGCGATCTCGGTTGTTATCGGCAGTTCCTTCGCTTTCAGCAATCGATAAATCAGGACACCGGTCGAACAGGCCTGTTCGTCGACAAAATAATATTCTCCGAAATCCTCGGAATACGGGTGATGGTCAATATTGACCAGTATCCGACACTTTTCGCGCAGCCCTTCGCCGGCCCGGTGCAACTCGCCGGCATCAACGACAAATCCGACGTCAAACGGCTTCTCTTTCTCCAGATCTGCAACAATCGAATCCGAACCGGGCAGGAATCCGAACGGAGCGACGACACCGTCGCGATTAAAAGCGACAACATCCTTACCGATACCACGCAGGGCGAGAGTCAGGGCGAGGGTTGATGCATAGGCATCACCGTCAGGGCTTTCATGCGATGCGACAAGAAAGCGGCCATTGGCGTCAATAACGTCAAGAATCGCTTTGATCGTCGTTTTGCTCATCAGCAATATCCTTCAACAGTGTGTCGATATGGTTTCCGTAATCGATCGACTTGTCATATTTGAAAATCAGTTCCGGGACCTGGCGCAAGCTCAGCTTTTGAGCGAGCTGGCGGCGAATAAAAGTTTTTGCCTTTTCAATCCCCTGTGCCGTTCTGGCCCGGGTTTCTTCATCGCCGATGACAGTATAATAGACCTTCGCAATCCCGAGATCGGCAGTCACATCAACGGCAGTCAGGGTAACATAACCGATTCGCGGATCTTTCAACCCATTAATGAAGATCACTGAAAGCTCTTTGAGGATAGCCTCACCGACGCGGTGTGAACGTTTAAATTCCAAAACAACCTCTTGTTCAGTAGTGAAAAATATCAGTAGACCGGGTGCATATTTCCGCTAACCCGGTCCGTATGATTTCAGATTCAATTTTTTCAAACAATGCATCGAATGATTCATCATCGCTGCCGGTTATGACAAAACCGATCTCGGATCGCTGCCACGGGTCATGCAGGCCGGTTTCGGCACAGGAGACCGGGAAACGTTCCCGGCAGCGGCCGAGAATCTTGCGGACAACCGAGCGCTTCTCTTTTAAACTCTGCGGCGAGTAAAGCTGTAATTCAATACGCAGAACACCGACGATCATCGATTAACCCCGCTAGAGGGTTGACTTAATCTCTTCCATCTCATAGGCCTCGATAATATCGCCAACCTTGATGTCGTTATAATTTTCGAGACCGAGACCGCACTCGTATCCGGCCTGAACCTCCTTGACATCATCCTTGAAGCGCTTCAGTGAGTTGAGGCTTCCTTCCCAGATGACAATACTATCACGAACCAGGCGTGCCTTGGCATTGCGCATGACCTTGCCGTCGAGGACATAACAGCCGGCGATCGTTCCGACCTTGGAAACGTGGAAGGTCTCGCGGACCTCGATTCGACCCATTGCCTTTTCCTGGAAGGTCGGGGCAAGCAGACCCTCCATGGCGTTCCGGATGTCATCAACCGCATCATAAATGATGTTGTAAAGGCGAATATCAACACCCTCTTTTTCGGCAAGTACTGTTGCCTTCCCCTCGGGTCTTACATTGAAACCGAGGACGATCGCATTCGATGCCGAAGCGAGAGTAATATCGCTTTCGGTAATACCACCGACAGCGGTATGAATGACAATGAGTCGGCAGTTATCGGTCGAAAGTTTATTGAGAGAATCCTTGACCGCCTCGACCGAGCCCTGTACGTCAGCCTTGATGATTGTCTTGAGTTCCTTGACATCACCCTGTTGAATTTGCGCATAGAGTTGTTCGAGAGAAACTTTGCTGCTCTGCGCCATTTCAGCTTCACGGAGTTTCTGTTGCCGATGTTGAGCGACGTCCTTGGCGGTTTTCTCATCTTCAACAGCGTGCAGATTGTCACCTGCATCCGGAACTCCGGAAAGACCGGTTACCTCAACCGGACAGGAGGGACCGGCCTTCTCGACTGTTTTGCCGAGATCGTCGACCATGGTCCGGACCCTGCCATAATGCACGCCGGTTACGACCGGATCGCCGATTTTGAGAGTCCCCTCCTGAACCAGAATAGTAGCTACCGGACCGCGCCCCTTGTCGAGACGTGCTTCGACTACTGTTCCTTTGGCTTTTTTGTTCGGATTCGCCTTGAGTTCTAAAACCTCGGCCTGCAGAAGAATCATTTCAAGCAGCTGATCGAGATTGGTCTGTTGCTTAGCTGAGACTTCAACAAAGATCGTATCGCCGCCCCAATCTTCCGGCACCAGCTCGTAATCGGCAAGCTCCTGCTTGACCCGGTCGGGGTTGGCATCCGGCTTGTCGATCTTGTTAACAGCAACGATAAGCGGTACACCGGCGGCCCGGGCATGATTGATCGCCTCCTTGGTCTGCGGCATCACGCCATCATCGGCGGCGACAACGAGGACTACGATATCTGTTACCTGGGCGCCACGTGAACGCATCGCGGTGAACGCTTCGTGACCGGGTGTATCGAGAAAGGCAATCTTGCGACCGTTAATTTCAACTTCATAAGCACCGATATGCTGGGTGATGCCACCGGCTTCGCCTTCGGTTACGCTCGTCGCCCGAACCGCGTCGAGCAGTGAGGTCTTGCCGTGGTCGACATGGCCCATAATGGTTACAACCGGTGAGCGCTCTTCCAGGTCTTCAACGCTGTCCTCTTCTTTATTAGTGGCAATATCCGATTTCTCGAGGATAGTCTCTTCATCAAAGGCAATATTTTCTACTTCATAACTAAACTCGGAAGCAAGCAACGCGGCTGTTTCGAAATCGAGAGGATGATTGATCGTGACCATCTGACCCTGATTCATCAGCTCCCGAATCAGGTCATTGGCCTTGACTCCCATTCTTTTTGCCAGTTCACCAACTGTGATGACATCACTGATCTTGATAATCCGCTTGATCGCCTTGCTGACGGTAATTTCGGTCTTTTTCGCCGGCTTCGCCTGTCGCCGATTCTTCTTGTTGCGACCGAAGTCACGATCCGGCTCAAAAACTTCACGCCGACCGCGCCGCCGCGGCTTCTCACCGGGCCCAAAATCGACCCGCTCCTTACCTTTTTTCCGTTTTTTGCCACGCCCTTCTTTCTCCGGTGGTGGAACTTCACCGGGACCGGGACCGGTTCCGGGTGCAGCAGCGGCAGCTGCCGCCGGACGACCTGATGGCTTCTTGCGGTCTGGACTTGCAGGTCTACGCGGCTTTTTCTCGGCCGGGGTCGGCAGTTCGACGCGCCCGAGAATCTTGGCCTGATTCGGGCTTGCCTTAGTCACCTTTTCCGGTTTGGTCGGAGCCTCGGTTTCTTTCTGCTCCTGACTCTCCTCAGCCTCCGATTCATCGGTCTTCTCTGCCTTTTCTTCAGCCGATGGCTGCTCTGCCTTCGGTTCATCAGCGACGACCTGATCCAGCTCGATATCTGTCGGGGATTCTTCCGAAGCAGCCTGGGCTTCTTCAACTTCCGGTTCGGCCACCGGCTCTTCGGCTTCAGGTTTTTTCTCGACAGCCTTTTTACGACGGCGGATGATTCCGGGATTAATCCGTTGTTCCTCGATCTTCATTTCCTGACCGGTTTGAGCCGCTTCGAATTTCAGAACATCATCATCACTCAGAATACTCTCCGTATCGCTCGCATCAATACCGAGGTCGGACAGCTTCTGAAGAATTTCAGCATCATCGATACCGAACTTCTTGGCCAATTCGTGAACATGTGTCTTGCCCATCAATTCTCCCCTGCTATTTTCTGAAATCTGGAAATTTCCAGTGCTATTAATTCAGCAAAATGCTTATCTTTTATGCCAACACAATTCCGGTTATCCCGACCGAGAATTTTTCCGAGCTCTTCCTGGCTCGAGAAACGCGCCATCGCACAATCGGTGACTTCGGCGCTTGCTTTCAACTCATTCAGTGAGCGATCCGAGGCATCATTGGCAATAACCAGACAACGAATCTCGTTACGTTCAAGAAAAGATTGCAACGCGCTCCGGCCGCTTGCTACCGCTCCGGCCTTGCGGGCAATCCCGAGCAACCCCAGGATTCTCTGATTTATTGCTTCGCGGATCGTCGTTAAAATTCCATCCGGGTCAACCTCTGCTGTTTTATGTCGAAAAGCGCGGTCGAAAGCATTACTACGAACCGCATTTTCAACACATCGCCGGTCGGCACAGGTATAAGCGCCCCGTCCGGGGAGTCGATCCCGATAATCGACATAAACCTTCTGCTCCGGACCGGCCACATAGCGGATGAACTGATCCTGTTCTCCTTTTTTACGACAGGTAACGCAGGTCCTTTCAACCGTCCGGCTTCCACGGGTCATATATCTTGCTCTACATCCTCCTCGGCCTTCGGGTCAGCCGATGCATGTATCGTTTCATCATCCTCATCAACTTCCGGAGTCAGATTCGGCAGGATCTCCGCAAGTTTTTCCGCGAGCTCTTCCTTGCCGAGGCTGCTACGTCCCGGAATAGCATGTTGCTTCGCCATTTGATACAGTTCGTCCTTGGTGTATTTTTCAAGAAGCGATTCCGTTGTGATTTCATCTGACGCCTCTTCTTCGGCCGCGGCTTCTTCAAGTTCGGCCTCGGCAGCTCTCGACTCGCTCTTGATATCGATCCGCCAATTACTCAGTTTGGCCGCCAGACGAACGTTTTGACCTTTTTTGCCGATCGCCAGCGACAGCTGATCGTCCGGAACGATGATTTCGAGGGCCTGTTCCTCATTATCGACATAAACCCGCGTCACCTCTGCCGGAGAAAGTGCCGAGCAGGCAAAACGCGCAATATCGGGCGTCCAGGGAATAATATCGATTTTCTCCCCGCGTAGTTCGGAAACAACATTCTGCACACGCGAGCCGCGCATGCCGACACAGGCACCAACCGGATCGACATCGGAATCATGAGAAACAACAGCGATCTTGGTTCTACTGCCAGGTTCGCGAGCAACTCCCATGATTTCAACGATTCCTTCAGAAATCTCCGGAACCTCGGAACTGAAAAGCGACGCCACGACCCCCGGGTGAGTTCGCGAAAGAATAATCTGCGGACCCTTTGGTGAAAGCTTGACTTCAGAAAGGTACGCGCGAACGCGGTCACCCTGACGATAATTCTCGCGCGGGACCTGTTCGCGATGCGGCAGCAAAGCCTCGGTCCGGCCGAGATCAATAATCAGGTCACCGCGCTCATAGCGACGAACGATGCCATTTAGCAGTTCGCCAATGCGATCCTTGAATTCATTGTAAATCCCTTCACGCTCGGCTTCGCGAACCTTCTGGATAATAACCTGTTTGGCGGTCTGGGCGGCAATCCGGCTGAAGCCGGTTGCATCAAGTTTCATCCCGAGTGAGTCACCAGGTTCAGCATCGGGTTCAATCTCTCGTGCTTCGCTAAGAGTTATCTCCTGATACGAGTCTTCAACTTCCTCGACAACCGTAACAAATTCGAAAAGTTCAACTTCGCCGATCTCGTTATTGAAATGCGCCTCGAGATCACGCGTGTTACGATATTTCTTGTTTGCCGCCGAAAGGACAGCCGACTCGAGTGCCTCAACCAGCACTTCACGGTTTATCCCTTTGTCTTTGACGACCTGATCGATGACATGATTCAGATTAAGGACCATCAGTGTTCCCCTTGATATATATTCTTTAATTGTTCAGGCAATCGAAACCGCCAGATTTAAAATTCCGGATCGAGGTTGGCCTCACCAATCTCGGTCAAGGCGATTTCAACCTCGCCACCTTTTTTGTCGGTTTGTTCAATCCGGATTCTCCCATCGTGAACTCCCTGAAGAATTCCGGTAAAAGTCTTCCTTTCGTAGCCGCGACCGTCCGGATCGACCAGATTAATGGTCTTAACCTTGACCCGGTGTTCGGCAAAGCGCTCAAAATCCTGAGGCTTCTTGAGTGGTCGATCGAGCCCCGGCGATGAAACTTCGAGCCGATAGGCAGGCTCGATAATATCCTCAACTTCAAGCAGGGCACCAATCTCGCGACTGACCGAAGCACAATCATCAAGCCCGACCCCGCCATCCTTGTCGATAAAGATGCGCAGAAACCACTCGGGGCCTTCCTGCTTGAACTCGAGATCAACCAGTTCGTACGCCATATCTTCCAGAACCGGTTCAATCAGATCGAGCAACTCATCAACCAGTGATCGTTTCATCAAGCTCATTACGGTCTCCGAAAAACAAAAAAAGTGAGCCGGAGCTCACTTTTCTTATGATTCAATTCGAAAAGTAATGAATGTTTAACACAATTCAGCTGAATATTGCAAGCCGTTATTTAAGCTTTTTTCAGCTCTATTCCCCGACTGCCGGCGGTACGGCAACCGGCAGTCAGGCTAAGTTGTCCCGGTTCGCTCAAGTACGGAAATCGATTCGATATGCCAGGTCTGAGGAAACATGTCATAAGGTCGCATCGAAACGATTCGATAGCCATTACCGAGCAGGAGTTTAAGATCACGGTACAGGGTCATCGGGTCACAGGAGACATAAACAACCCGACCAGGCTTATATCTGCACAGTTTACGCATGACATCATAAGCACCCGACCGTGGCGGATCGAGGACAACCGTATCGAACTGCATCTGCGGCCAGAGCTTGTCGATCGCAAGTTCCGCCGTATCGGCCCGGAATTCCAGATTATCGGATTGCAGCAATTGCGCATTGCTTCGGGCCGCTAGGATCGCCGGCAAGTAATCTTCGACTCCGCAGACAAAAGCAGCCTTTTCAGCCAATGGCAGAGAAAAGTTCCCAACCCCGCAATACAGGTCGAGGACTCGCGTATCGGCTGCTACCGCGGCTACTACAGCACTGACCAGGCTCTTGTTCTGCTCGAGGTTTACCTGGACGAAACCACCAGCAGGGAACATCAACTCCATCGGCGACCCCGGAAGCGGACGGATAATCTGCTGTTTGCCCGGAAAAAGTTCGACGAGAGCCCCCTTATGACCAAGCCGGGCGAATATGGAGCAACCGTCAGTCTCGACGATCGGCTTCAGGACTTCCAGCAGCCGATCCGGATCGCTTCCGGGAGAATGAATAATCACTGAGAGTTGACCATAAACATCAACCGAGAGATCGAACTGCCGGAGGTGGTGAATCGGGGGACCGACGCTGAGTTGTTTTTTGAGCGCACGAAAAAAACGGTTCAGTTCGGGGGCGAGCAGCGGGCACTCTTCAATATCAACGATATAATGACTGGCCGGCCGGTAGAAGCCGGCAATCAGCCCCTCCCCTGTTGTACGGCACTTGACCTGGGCCCGGCAGCGATAGTTCCAGGGCGAGGGAGATGCAACAATCGGCCTGACACTGCCAGATTCAACCGCCAGGGAACGCACGGCGGACTCGAGAAAAAGAGATTCTTTCCATTGCAGCTGCCGGGCATACGGCAAATGCTGCCACTGACAGCCGCCGCATTCAGCGGCGACGGGGCACTCAGGATCGATCCGGTCCGGGGACGGTGTCAGAACCTCGAGCAGCTCGGCATCACTATAACGTTTGTGGTCTTTAACGATCCGGCACCGAACCTTTTCACCCGGGATGACGTCCGGAACAAAAACCGCTTTACCGGCATGCCGACCGATGCCACGACCGCCGAACGACAGGTTATCGATCGTCAATTCAATCATGAAGATTCACGAGTACCCGGCTGCGTTCCTTGCGGTTGGCAAGCTGCCGGGCAACAAAACGGGCGGCAAAATCGTTGCTCTCCATATACTGCAACGCATTCTTTGCAAAATTTTCAATCAGTTCAGACTGGACCTTTTCAACATCGGCGCCGGCAACTCCCATCTGCCTGAGCAGCTTCCTGTATTCTATCGATGCCCCGAAAAACTTGCGGGCTTTTTCCAGATCGTCGACACTGACCCGGGGAGAGACCAGCTCCGTGGTCAGATCGATGCGGCAGCGAACAGTGACCTTGACCTGGTGATAATCACCGAAATAGCGGTTGCCATGTTCGCAAAAATCGACTTTCAGTCCGTTCTTGAGATTTTTGGAGCAGATGATTCGTTCATTCATCTTCGCCACTTCCCTTTTTCCGCCGCTCCGATTCGACCCAGTCGATCCGGCTTAACAGACCGCGCAGAATCCGCACTTCGCGATCATTGAGCAGCGCCCGGCCGAATATGCGCCGGTAGGTATGCAGAATATGATCCGGGTTCCCGGGATCAAGGTATTCGATATCGAGTAACGTCCGGCGCATGTGATCATACAACTGCTCGAGGGTTTTGCCATCGGCCAATGCCTTGCGCCCATGTTTTTCGGCATTTTCAAAACCTGACCGTGAGAGTTCATAAAGGCAGATTGCAACCGACTGCGCCAGATTCATTGACGGGAGATCACGGCTGGTCGGAATCGTTATGAAACGCTGGCAGAGATCGAGCTCTTCGGTCAGCAGCCCCTTGTCCTCGCGGCCGAAAACCAGAGCGCAGGCACCCTGCCCCGGCATGCCGGAGGGAACGAATTGACCGATTTCATCAGGATGAAGAAAATCTTCCCGGTATTTTCCAAATCGGCGGGTTGTGCCAAGAGCGATTCGACAATCGGCCAGCGCGGCATCAAGACTTCCGTGAACAACGGCATTCTCAAGAATCGGTGCAGCCTTGACCGCCATCCGCCGGGCCTCGTTCCCGAGGTGGTCAGCTTGCGGTGAGACCAGGTGAAGGTTTAAAAAGCCGAAATTAGCCATGGCCCTGGCAACCGATCCGATATTCAGTGCACCCTGCGGGGCAACAAGCACAATTTTGACCTGGTCAAATTTTCTGTTCATAATATGATTCAAAGGGAGAAATCACCGACGGCGTACTGCACTATCGTCAGCGCCGCAATCGCCGCGGTTTCAGTACGCAGGATGCGTGGCTCGAGTGCAACCGGCACAGAACCTTGCGGCGGCCGGCAAAACTTTTCAAAAGGGACAATCTGGTAGCGGTCACCGGCCAGATCGAGATGCGCCCGCCAACTGGCTGACTGCTGATCGATGACGGTCAGGATATCTCCGGGGCAGTAACGCAAGGACTGCAGAACCGACGCCACGGCATCTGACAGTTCGCATGCCTGTTCAAATTCGAGCAGAGATGCGCACCTGACCTTCGAATCAGGGCCGCGTTCATTGACGCAGTCGAGGTTCAAGGCCCGCCCCCCGGTATTCGGCAAAACGGGCCCGTGAAGCATCGGCCAGATCATCGGCAAAGAGCTCGGCAAAATCGATAACCGACCTGAAGCGACGCATGAATGCCAGACTGCAAGGTTTCCCCATGATCAGGACATCAGAGCCGTTAGGGTTCTCTTCATGGATTGATATCACAACCGGCTCATCGATACATTCGACGGCACCATTATCATAGGCATGCGGAATAAACGAGCCTTTTTTCCATGTCCAGATGAAGCGATCAAGCGTTACCCCCTGATTGTCATCGGCCACGACGATCAGCACCCGGCTTCCGGTCGAAAAGAACTCTTCCGCCAGCTCGCAGAGGAATCTGGCCTTCTCCGGTTTGTCGAGCTTGATAAATTCAACGTGCGGCATCTCTTACCTGTCAGTTTAACGGCCGATCAGCCGACTCATCAGCAGATGACCGGGATTTACGACAAGACCGCTGGCAGCGGCCTCGGATTCACTATAAGACCGGGATGAGCCGCTGATCGAACCATCGGAAGAGAACATTGCAAAGGGGACCGGATCGGCGGTGTGCGTTTTCCGTTCAACCGGTGTCGGATGATCAGGGAGGACCACAACCCTGAAGTCGCCGAGTGCCGGCAGGCCATCAAGAACACGTCCGACCACGTCCCGATCAAATGATTCGATCGCCTGCAGTTTATCCTCGAGCGAGCCGCTGTGCGCTGCCTCATCCGGAGCCTCGACATGAAGATAGACGAAATCGCCCTGTTTCAAAGCTTCAAGGGCTGCATCTGCCTTGCCCTTGTAGTTGGTATCGATATAGCCGGTCGCACCCGGCACGTTGATGACCTCGAGGCCGGCGTAAATGCCGATTCCCTTAATCAGGTCGACCGCTGAGATCACCGCACCACCGGAGATACCGAACCGTTCTGTCATCGGTTCCATCCGCGGTGCCCGGCCGTGGCCCCAGAGCCAGATCGAATTGGCCGGCAGCTTGCGCTCACTTTCGCGACTCGTGTTAACCGGGTGTTGACTGAACAGCATCTGGGCTGAAGTCATCAGGCTGATCAGTTCGTCGGCGCCGTCACCTTTCGGCAGGTGACCATCGATCGGTTGGTCACTGATGTCGTGCGGCGGCACGAACTCGAGCTTGTCACGGCCATTTTTCCAGACCATGAGGTGGCGATAGGAGACCCCAGGATAAAAGTTGAACTCATCGCCACCCAGCTCGTTCTGGAGGCAATTGACCAGCTCGTTCGCTTCTTCGGTCGTAATATGTCCGGCCGAAAAATCATCCATATATAACTTGCCGTAATTGGGCGTCAGGGTGACCAGGTTGAGGCGAAAGGCGACATCTTCCGGCGCCAACTCAATCCCCATACTGGCAGCTTCCAATGGTGAGCGACCACTGTAGCAAAGGGCCGGATCGTAACCGAACACCGAAAGATTGGCGACATCACTGCCGGGATGGAAGCCTTCTGCAACCGTATGTGCGAGTCCGCATTCACCCTCGCGGGCCAGGCGATCCATATTAGGTGTTTCGGCATGCTCAAGCGGCGTCTTGCCGCCCAATTCCTCGATCGGTTCATCGGACATACCGTCACCAAGTAAAACGACATACTTCATAAGGTTAACTATTCCCTTCAACTTCGGGGATGATGAATCCCGTGAATCTTTTTCAGCCGTTCCCGGGTCACATGAGTATAGATCTGCGTCGTCGAGATATCGGCGTGCCCGAGCATGGTCTGCACCGACCGCAAATCGGCGCCGTTATCGAGCAGGTGCGTCGCGAACGAATGCCGCAGGGTGTGCGGTGTAATGTTTTTGGCGATGCCGGCCTGGGCGGTGCGGCGTTTAATAATCTTCCAGAAGCCCTGACGTGTCAAGCCTTGTCCGGCCCGGTTCAGGAAAACATGCGGACACGCCTTTTCTTTTTCAAGAAATGGTCGAGCTGACTCGATATAGAGCTGCAGGGCTTCAATCGCCACCTCACCGACCGGAACGATCCTCTGTTTGCTTCGTTTGCCGAAAGCGACGAGGTAACCGACATCAAGTTGCAGATCGGAAAGCTTAAGGCTGATCAATTCCGAAACACGCAAACCGGTGGCATAGAGGACTTCAAACATTGCCCGGTCCCGGTAGTCGAGGTTTTCCTCCCCCGAGGGCGCGGCCAGAAGGCGTTCAACTTCATTCGGTGAGAGCGTATGCGGCAATGACTTGATACTCTTTGGGGCTTCAACACGATCTGCCGGGTTGGTCGCGGCGATCTCCTCAACAAGAAGGAATTTATGAAACATCCTTAAAGAGACCAGCACCCGGGCACGACTTCGGGCCGAAAGCTTATTATTTTTCAAGTCGGCAAGAAAACGGAGAACAACCGTCGGGGTCACGGCATCCGGGCTGGAAAACCCTTCAGCTTGCAAGTAATCAAGGTAGCGGGTCAAATCCCGGCCGTAGGCGTCGAGCGTGTTGGCTGACAGGCCCCGTTCGACAACAAGATAGTTCAGGAAAAGGTCGAGGTATTGATCCATAAGAAGCTGAAAAACTAATCTTTATCAAGTTGATCGAGTACTTCAAGAAGAGCGTTTCGGACTTCCTTGATCTTCTCTTCGTCAGTAATTTTTTGCCCGAAAATATCCTGTACATAGAAGGTATCAGTGGCTTGATCGACTTTGGTCGAAATCTTGGAAACACCGATATAGAGGCCGAGATCGATCAGGGTTCGGGCAATATCGTATAGCAGGCCAACCCGGTCGGTCGCATAGATATCAAGAACCGAATACTGGTCCGAGACCTCATTGTCAATCTCGACCCGATTGGCAAAACGGGGCTTCGGCTTCTCGGGCAACAACCCCATACCGGAATCCCGCTTGGCCACCATTTCGTCAACCCTTTTGCGCCCTTCAAGTACCGCGTTCAGCTCATTTTCGACCTTTTGCCATTTTTTCGGATTATCGACAATCGATTCGGTTGAACTACGGACCTGAAGGATGTCCATCGCCTCGCCATTACTGCGGGTATAAGCCTGAGCGCCGAGAATATTGATGCCGTTGGCAGCCATGACTCCGGTGATCATCGAAAAGAGGCCCGGAACGTCGACCGTTGAAATAAAGACCTGTGAATAATCACTGGCCGGATCATGTTCGACATACAGCACCAGGCTTTTGTCCCCCCGACTGAAGGCAAGCCGTACATGTTCGGTAATTTCGGGTGAGCGGTGCGACAGAAGATAACGATAACTCATCGTCTGCAGAACTTTTTTGACACGTTTTTCGCCAAATTCATCAGCCAGGTTAGCAACAACCTTACGCTTCCGGTTCTTCAGTCGGTCAGAACGGGCATCCAGGCGGAAGTTGCCGCGTTCAAGGACATCGTAAGCTTTCAGGTAGAGCTCCTTGAGAAGGAACCCTTTCCATTCACTCCAGACATCCGGACCGACGGCCTTGATATCGGCGAAGGTCAGCAGATATAACATCTTCAGTGTCTCGGTCATACCCATCTTGGTAGCAAATTGATCAATCAGCTTATCGTCATTGAGATCACGGCGCTGTGAGATATGGGCCATATCAAGGTGGTTTCTGACCAGAAACTCGAGCCGTTCCCTGTCCTCGCGCTTGAGGCCCAGACGTCGACTGATCCTCGGTATCAGGTCCGCACCTTTATTTGCGTGATCCTTCCCCTCTCCCTTTCCGATATCGTGCAACAGCACAGAAAGCTGAAGAAGCTCCCGTTTTTCGATATCATTAGCCAATCGGGTCAAGAGGGGTTTACGTTCTTCATAAACTCCGGACCAGAGTTTAGCTATTTCCTCAACCGCAAAAATCGAATGCATATCGACCGTGTAAATATGATAGGCGTCATGCTGCACCTTGCAGTAAATACGGCGGAACTCGGGCATGAAGGCATTGAGGAACTGAAGGTGATGCATATCGCGCAAGATCCGGGAGTCCGGACGCATTGTACGAAGAATTTCAAGAAAGCCATCGGCCATCATCTTGGAACGACGAACCTGGTTATTGATCAGATACAGGTTATCCCGGATCAAACTTTTCAATCGGTAACTGAGCTCGACCTGATGTTGGTGCGCCAGGAGAAAAGCCCGCATCATCATCGCCGGCTCTTTCTCGATAATCTCGGGTTTGCTCAGTCGAAGCTCACCTTTTAACGTATAAAAGTAGTCATCGATCTGCCTCTTACCGAACATGCCGAGAAACTTCGGCTGCTTTTCATCCTGTACGGTCGCCCGACTGATCAGGGATGATGACAGGTGCTCTATCTGGGTTGCCTGAAAGTAGTAATCCTGCATGAACAGTTCAACTGCCAACGCTTTTTTGGTGTCGACATAACCGAGAAAACGGGCAATCTTTTCCTGCTGATCAAAATTGATCTGTTCGTTTTTGCGCGGTTAAATAAAATGAAGTTCGTTGCGCACTTTCCAGATATGATCAAGGGCCGCGGTGAAAGCGGCCGCTTCCTGTTCGCTGACTACACCCTTTTTAACCAGATCGAGCAAACTCATTGCCTTGAATTTAACCCGCATGATCCAGAGAGCAGAATGAAGATCGCGCAACCCGCCCTCGCCCTCCTTGATATTCGGTTCAAGCAAATAGACCGTCGAGCCGTATTTACTCCGCCGGCTCTCGATTTCCTCGAGCTTGTTCGTAATAAAAACCTGGGTGTTCCGGTTTAGGACTTCCTTTAGAACATCCTCCTGGTAATCCTTGTAGAGGTCACGATTACCACAGAGGTAGCGTGAATCGAGGAGCGCTGTGCGGGCGGTAATGTCCTGATTTGCCATGTCGAGACAGTCGCGGCCGGAACGAACCGAGTAACCGACATCCAGACCGAGATCCCAAAGCATGTAAAGTATCCGCTCAGTCGTCTTTTTCAGTGCTGCGACATCATTACTGCCGCAATAGAACATGATATCGATATCGGATCGTGGGTTGAGTTCGCCACGACCATAACCACCGATAGCAATCAGGGCACATTCATTGAGTAGCGCACCATCGGCATCAACCGTCGATGCCTTGAACAGGGCATTGATCAGTGCGTCAACGAGGGTTGTATACAACTGGACGATTTCGGTCCCGGAGGCTCCGGCCCGATGACGGGCAAATAGATCCTTACGGGTTTTCTCGAGAAGCTGGCGGGCACCATCACACAACTTGTCGCGACGTTCATCAAACGGGATATCAGACGAATCGATAAGTTCGTTCGGCAGGTAGGTGTCGAATGTCTGGGTCATTTCTCCGGTCATCGCGCCGCCAGTAGCTTCAGCGCCGAGGCGTAGCTGTGTACACCTCTGACGATGGCCGCAGCCGCACGATCCTGATAAGTCCGGCTGACCAGAAGTTTTTCTTCGTAGTGGTTACTGATAAAAGCAGTTTCGACAAGAACCGATGGCATGGTTGCCCCGAGCAGAACATAAAACGGGCCCTGCCTGACACCGAGGTTTTTCACTTTGTAGTGACGTTTCAGGTTTTTGACCATTGCTTTTTGGATTTCGGCTGCCAAACGACTTGATTCATTGATTTTCGAATTAGCCAGAAGATCCATGAGAATCAGTTCGAGATCACCGACCTGCTTCAGGGATGTGCCGTTCTCGCGGGCAACTACCTCGACCGCCTTGTCGTTTTTGGAGAAATTGAGATAGTAGGTCTCAATGCCGCGGGCCCTTCGATTGCGGTTGGCATTGGCATGAACGGAAATGAAAAGATCAGCGCCGACCTTATTGGCAATCGCCGTCCGTTCTTCGAGCTCGAGAAAGGTATCACCGGAGCGGGTCAGGATAACCTCGCATTTCAGTTCTTGCTCAAGCTTCCGGGCCAGTGCCTTGGCCATTGCCAGGGTAACGTCCTTCTCAAGGATACCGCTCGGGCCGACAGCGCCCGGGTCCTTGCCGCCATGCCCGGCATCGACCACGATCCGGCGCAGTCCCTGGCCGCTTCGTGACTCAGGAATGTGAACTCTGAGCGGTCGTTCCTTCGGTTCCGACTTGAGCAATCCGGCGATGTCATCGTCGGCACCTCCAGGTATCGTAATCGAATCGTCTGCCCGGGCCACCTGAACAGTTCCGGCCTGTTCTTCCCCCTGGACATCAATCACGATACGGAACGGTTCAGCTAAGGGGAAGACGTTATAGTCACTGAAACTTTCAAGATCAAGAACGACCCGCGTCGTTTTACTGTCGGGTTGTCCGGCCCGGATTTTTGTCAATAATCCGTCATTAACATCCTGGTTCCGGACAAGAGTTCCGACAGGCATGGTTTCGCTAAGATCGACATAGATTCTTGGCGGTGACTCGCCAGAGCTGTCGCCCTTAAGGAAATTAGATGTAAAATTGACCTTGTTCTGCATTTCAAGAACGACCCGGGTATAGCCCGGATTCGACCAGAACCGGATCGATTTGAGACTGTTTCCATCGATTGAAGGCGTAAGTGAAGACTGCGCCGATTTGGCCGGTTGACTCATTTTCGGTGCATATCGGGCCAATGACTTGACCTTGCGGCTTGCCCGCTTGCTCATATCACCATCGGGGTAGATGGTCAGGATCCGTTTATACCGCGAATAGGCCGGTGCCGGCTCTTCAAGGATGGTCTCGTGAATTTTTGCCGAAAAGTTCAACGAATCATCGGCGAGGCGGCTTTCGGGATAACTGTCGGGCAGGCGATCAAAAAGCCTTGCCGAATCCCGGGCGTCATCGAGCAACCCGGAGATACCGTAAAGTTCAAAAGTCGTCTTGGCGGCCATGAAAAGAGCATCATCGGCGCGATTGCCATCTCCATGATTGCGATAAACATCTTCAAACTGCCGGACCACCTTCAACCAGTTATGCCGGTAGAGGCGATCTTTCTGTGAATCCTGCAATCGGTAATAACTTTTGCGGGCTTTTTCATAAACGCGATCAGACGAATCTGCACTGCTGAGTGCAGGAACGATCAGGATCAGCATAAAAATAAGGCAACGTTTCAATATCATTGGCTACAACAATCTCTTGAGTTCATCAATCAGATTCAATGCTTCCAGCGGCGTCAACACAGAAATATCAGTTTGATCGAGTTTTTCCCGTACAGCATCGGTATCGGTACTGAACAGACCCATCTGTGCTTTCTGCGGCGGCGGCTCCCCTTGTCGGCGCGCCAGTCGCGGCTGACCTTCCGCCCCGTACTCTCCCGATTCAAGGTTCCGCAATATCTCCTTGGCACGGTCTATTACATCCTGTGGCAGGCCGGCGAGCCGGGCAACCTGTATTCCGTAGGAGTGAGAAGCGCCGCCCTTGACAATACGACGCAGGAAAATGATCTGATCATTCCACTCCTTGACAGCTATATTGTAGTTCTGTACACGTTCCCGAGTCAAAGAAAGATCTGTCAACTCATGGTAGTGTGTCGCGAACAACGTTTTGGCTGCAACCTTTTTATTGTCATGCAAATATTCGGCCACAGACCAGGCGATACTGACCCCGTCAAAAGTTGAGGTGCCGCGACCTATTTCATCGAGAACAATCAGGCTGCGGGGTGTTGCATGATTCAGGATGTTGGCTGTCTCGGTCATCTCAACCATGAATGTCGATTGTCCGCGCGCCAGGTTGTCACTGGCGCCAACCCGGGTAAAAATCCGGTCGACCACCCCGATGCGGGCTTCGGCGGCCGGCACCATCGAACCGATTTGCGCCATCAGGACAATCAACGCAACCTGCCTCATATATGTTGATTTACCGGCCATGTTTGGTCCGGTAATAATCAGGATCTGGTTCTGCTCGAGATCCATCTCAACATCATTCGGAACGAACCGCTCGTCGAGGGTCATGGTTTCAACGACCGGATGCCGTCCATCCCGAATCACCAGATCGTGACCATCGTCGATTTCAGGAGCGATATAGTTCTGCTCATGAGCGATATCAGCCAACTCCGCAAGGACATCGAGGGTGGCCAGGGCGATCGCCGTCTGCTGCAGCCGTTCCCCCTGTTGCGCTACCGTTTTGCGGACCTGTTGAAACAGCTCGTATTCGAGCTCAACCAGACGATCTTCGGCGCCGAGGATCTTGTCTTCGTACTCCTTGAGTTCCGGAGTGATGTAACGCTCGGCATTAGCCAGGGTTTGTTTACGAACGTACTCTTCCGGCACCCGATCCAGATGGGTTTTGGTTACTTCGATATAGTAACCGAATACCTTGTTGTACCGGACCTTGAGCGACGAAATTCCGGTCTGCTTGCGCTGCTCAGCCTCAAGACGGGCAATCCAGCCCTTCCCTTCGCGACTGATTGTTCGCAATTCGTCGAGTTCTTCACTGTAGCCGTCACGGATGATGCCACCCTCACGCAGAACAAAAGGCGGATCATCAACCAGAGCTGCGGCGACAAGTTCGGTGATCTCCGGTATCGGATCTATGCGCGCACTCAAATCAACCGCGAGCGCACCCAGCAGTGCGCTCATCAGGTTCAGCAACTCGGGCAGGCGCTCCAATGAATCCCGCAGCGCCACCAGATCCTTGCCATTGGCACTTGCCATTGCAATCTTGCCGTTCAGGCGTTCGAGGTCATAGACCCCATCGAGCAAAGATCGAAGGTCCTGGCGCAGCAGGGCCGATCCGGCGAGTTCAGCCACCGTCTCCTGACGCTGCCTGATGCGTGTGGCATCAACCAGCGGGTGATTGATCCACTGCCGCAGCAGTCGGCCTCCCATGGCCGTTACCGTCCGATCGAGTACGCCGAGCAATGAACCTTTCCGTGAACGGTCGTACATTGTTCCGGTCAACTCAAGGTTGCGCCGGGTTGCATCATCCAGAACCATGTAATCGCTGACATGATAGGTTACAAGGGTTTGCAGGTGCGGCACCGAGCCTTTGCGTGCTTCCTTGAGATAGTGGAGTGCAGCTCCGGCAGCCTGAGTTGCTGTTTTCATCCCCTGGCAGCCGAAAACTTCAAGCCCTGAGCAGTTATAGGTATCGAGCAACTGCTCGGTCGCATAATCGATATCGGCTGACCAGGCCGGAACTGTATTGACGACCTTCTGCCCGGTCAGATCACTTAATGGCACAAGCCATTCGCCGTCGGAAGAGTCATCGATGACAATAATTTCGGTCGGGTCGATCGACGCCAACTCACTACGGACGGTCTCTATTTCAGAAACCTGGGTAACCCTAAACTCACCAGTCGACACATCAAGTAAGGCAATCCCATAACTGTTCGAATCAGCAACCAGCGCCATCAGGAAATTGTTCCGGTCAGGTTTCAGATTTTCACTGTCGACCACAAGACCGGGAGTAACGACCTGGACCACATCACGCTTGACCAGTCCCTTGACCGTTTTCGGATCCTCAACCTGTTCGCAAATCGCTACTTTGTGGCCATGCTCAACCAGCTTCGCAATGTAGGGCTGACAGCTATGGAAAGGAATACCACAGAGAGGGATTTCCTCATCGGCTCCCTTGTTGCGCGCGGTCAGGGTGATATCGAGAATTCGCGAAGCGGTGACAGCATCTTCCATGAACATTTCATAGAAATCACCGAGGCGGAAGAACAGGATGGCATCAGGGTACCGGGATTTAATTTCCAGGTACTGACGCATCATCGGGGTTGTCTTGGACATGAAAACCGAACCTCTTGAACACCTTTAAGGCGAGTCGTACCGGCAGGATATTTCTGTTGAATTACAGATCGCCAGGCGGTGATTATGTTAACAAAGCGACTTTGCAAAGTAAACAATTTCAAACCCTATTTCGCATGTTTTTACCGGTTCGTTCTTGACCTGCAATTTCTGTGGTGTTACATAAAGCTCGCTACCATAAAAAACCGAAAGGAATTAAACAGATAGATGACTAAAGAGAATGCAAATATTGACGATTTCAACATCGGCTGCCTGAATGATGAAATCGAGGTCGATAAACTCTGCGTCGAGCTCCTGACCGCCTTCCACAAGTACCTGATCGACAACAGGAACGAAGATCCTTTGACTGCCGGCAGCCGGGCCCGGGGCGCTGATTATTTCCTGCGTGATTTTATCATTGCCGACCGTCGCGACAACCTCTTCCGCATCGATCCGCAAAGAATTCGGCAGTTTGGCGGCAACTGGTACATCATTTCAAACATGGAGCCCAACCTCGAAGAACTTGGCGAGATGCTGGCCGGCGTCGCTGCGTTTTACGAATACTGCAGTGCTCTCGAGCTGATTGCACACGACACCGCCGATGAAATAGCGGCACATTGCCTGGCGCTCGAGTTCTATCAACAACGCATCGACGAATTTGATGCAATCGCTGACGACGGCTTCATCAAATGGAATGACGCCTGTCCGGTGAGTTGAGCAGCATGGTTCATTCTGCCAAAAAAATAGGAGCGGCCCGGCTCTCTGTCGTCACCGCCGGGGCTCTGACCATCATCAAACTGTCAATTGGCATCGTCACCGGCTCCATGGCTGTCCTTGCCTCGGCGGTCGACTCCATACTCGACATCCTGATGTCGAGTATTAATTTCTACGCTATCAAAAAAGCCGAAGAACCGGCTGACGAATGCCACCCCTTCGGCCATGGCAAATACGAAACCGTAGCCACCGTGGTCCAGGCATTTGTCATCGCAATCTCCGGCAGCTGGATCATTTTCGAGGCGACGAGAAGACTGATTCAGGGTAGCGAATTGAAAATGATCCAGGGAGGCATCGCCGTATTGATCTTCAGTACCCTGATTTCATTGGCTATCAGCCGTTACCTGCGAAAAGTTGCCAAGGAGACCGATTCTTCGGCTCTCGAAGCAGATTCTCTCCACTTTTCAATGGATGTTTACACCAACCTCGCCCTGGCCGGCGGCCTTTTCATCCTGCAACTGACCGGCTATACCGGTATCGATCCGATCCTGTCGATCCTGGTTGGTGCCTATATCATTGTCGAAGCCTTCAAACTTGTCAGACACGGCATGCGTGATGTTCTTGACGCCGAACTGCCGCCTGCAGTAATGGCTGACGTCACCAGGCTTCTTGATGATTTCAAAGAGGACCTGGTCGATTACCGCAATCTCCGAACCCGGCGGGCCGGTTCCCAGAAGTTCATGGATTTTGATCTGGTGGTTTGCCGCCACATGTCGATTGAAGAAGCCCATGATATTGCCGACAAACTGGAGGCACAGATCAAGAGCGACATCCCGGGCGCCGATATCACGATACACCTTGAGCCCTGCCTCAACGAAAGTTGTCCCGGCATGGAAAATTGCACGTCGGACAAAATGCGGGTTCCTGGGAAATAACCGACTGGAATCTCGAGGAACCTCGAAAATCCGAACTTTCAGCGTAGAACGCTCATTGCCGACTTTCACCCTATCCAGAGGATTCTATTATGACTTTACCCCCCTGCCCTGAATGTCAATCCGAATATACCTATGAAGATCGCGGCCTTCTGGTCTGCCCGGAGTGTGCTCATGAATGGTCAGAAAAATCAGAAGAAACATCAACCGATGAAAAAATCGTTCGCGATGCCAATGGAAACATCCTTGCCGATGGCGACACGGTGACCGTGATCAAGGATCTCAAGGTCAAGGGCGCATCAGCGTCGGTCAAGGTCGGCACCAAGGTCAAGAACATCCGTCTGGTCGACGGTGATCATGACATAGATTGTAAAATTGATGGATTCGGGGCAATGAAACTGAAATCGGAGTTTGTAAAGAAAGTCTGAAGAGGTCATCCGGCCCCTTTTGAGACATCAATTGCTTTCGGAAAGATATAAATTGCATCAACCAGTGATGCCGCTACTGTCTGCCATTTTTACGCACAATATTGGATATGCAGGCCGATTGCAAGATCGATGCGACCGACAATATGCCAAGCAAATTTGAGTCAAACCGCATGATTACTGATTTCAGTAATCACTGCTATCTCGTTTCAGCTCTTCAAGTCGCTCAATAACATCGCGACTCTCCTTCTGGCGATTCTCCATTTCATCAAAAATCCTCTGAGCCATCTCGCTGACGCTCCGTACAGCTTCATCAATCTCACGTGAGGTCTTTTTCTGACCGTCGGTCGCATCGGCCATATCATCGGCCATCAGCTTGATCTCTTCAATCGACCTGACAATACTCTGAATTCCCTGACTCTGCTCCTGAGAAGCTGTTGTTACCTGAGCCGAAAGATCACCAAGGCTCTCAACCGCTTCACTGACTGATTCAACCGCCCGGGCCACTTCCTTGGTCGATTTCCGGATTTCCTGGGTCATGAACATTGATTTTTCGGAACTGCCACTGATCTGCTTGAGTGATTCTTCAACTTCCTCGCCGAGCGAGATTCCCGAGGCGACCAGTTGACGTGTCTGGGTGACATGGGAGACCGACTCACGGGTAAATTCCTGAATTTCGGCGATAAGATTATTAATCGCATTGGTCGAATCGGCGGCCTCTTGCGACAGACTCCGCACCTCTTCCGCAACAACGCCGAACGCTTGGCCATGTTCTCCCGCCTGGGCGGCGATGATCGCAGCGTTGAGCGCCAGCAGGTTGGTCTTTTGAGTGATTTCGCTGATGACGACGGTAATGTGACCAATCTCTTCGCTCTTGCCGGCCAGGGCGTTGATCACCGACGCCGTTTCATCGACTGACGTCAGAATCCCCTGCAGACCGGTCAGGTTATCGATAACCGCATCGACCCCGTCCCCGGATTGGCGTTGAACGGTTTCAGCCATATCATGGGACTGCTGACTGTTTTCTTCGACCGATTTGATCGTACTCGCAATCTGTGTCATCGAGGTGATCGTCGAATTCATGAAATCAGTCAATTTACTGAGGTTATTGTTAACCTCTTCAATCGTCGCAGAGATCTCAGTGGCTGACGAACGGGTGCTGTCGACCGAACTCTGGATAATGCCGGCCGCATTGGCAATGCCGCCTATCGACTCAATATTCGACTCGTTCGCCCTGTGCAAGTTCGACTCGACGAGCTTATGCTCCTGGCGGAAACCGAGCAGTTCGGAAAAAGAATTTTCGAGTTCACCGGTCAACGACTCGACCCCATCCATCAGGTTGATCTTGGTCATGGCGGCCGCTACCTGGTCGGCAAACAGACGTATCGTATCGGCATCGGCATCGGTCAATAACTGCCGGCGCAGCTTGTTGTCAACACCGAGCAGGCCAACAACCTCATTTTTCACAGCGATCGGACAGAGCACAAAATTACGCGAGCGTAACGCTTCTATATCAGAATACGGAGGTTTGATATGAAATTCTTCTGGCAGTTTACGGACATCCTCAATATTCATCATCCTGTTTTCATCAACAGACTTGAATATCGCCCCTGACTCTTCATTGAGCGGCAAGGTTAAGCCGACCGGAGAGTCACCAACAACACCCTTGCTTGCAACAAATTCAAGGCACTCCTTCTGACGATCAATCATCAATATATTGACCCGGTCATAACCGAGGATTTCATGCAGGCCGTCTGCTGAGAGATGCAGGATTTCCTTTATATCAAGTGACCTCTGGATATGTGCATTGATTGAATGGAAATTTTTAAGATTCTGATTGAGTGACTGGAAGCGTTGTTCAAACTTTTCCTTCTGCACTGCGATCTCGAAATTCAGGCGATCGAGCTTTTCGGTCCGATCCTTCATCTGGAGAATAAAGCGGCCGATAATCAACCCGAAATAGGAGAAAACAATCGCCGTACCGAACCCCATGTAGGTGTAAAGAAGGCTCGACTGCGGAGTACGGACCATATCGCCGAAGACGTCTTGCAGAAAGGACTTATCAGGATCAGAAAAGAAGAAGAGGCGCAGGAGAATCCAGCCAATCGGCGCAAAAAAGCCCAACGCAAAGCCGATTAAAGCAAACATCCAGCTTTTGTTTAACGAATCGAGATTAACTTTCTTCATACCAGACCCTGCTTGTCGGACAACGGGCTCTAACTCCCATAATATTTCACTATATGTACAGACTAGGTTTTTAAACTAAAAAAATCAATAGTTTATCGGCCAACCATGATACCGAGTTCTTCAGCTGTCGTAACAAGATCACCATCCGGATCAATCAGATTGAGGCTGCCAACAGCATCATCGATGTTGACAAATTCGATTCTACGGCCATGCAGAGCGACCATTTTGCCAAATCCGCCTTCTTCAATCAACTGAACGGCTTTAACCCCGAAACGGGAACTCAGTATCCGGTCGAAAGGTGACGGCGTACCGCCGCGCTGAACGTGGCCGAGGACGACGACCCGTTGTTCCATAATTCCGCCGAGGCACTGATCAATCTGCTGGGCAACCTCGTGCGCGACCCCGCCGAGACGTTCAACACCGAGATTATCCTGGGCCGACTTCTGAACAACCTTGTCACCCTCGGCCGGCCGGGCCCCTTCAGCAACTACGACAATTGAGAAGCGATGCCCTTCAGCGCTTCGCCGCCTGATCGCAGCACAGACCCTGTCAATATGAAACGGAATTTCGGGAATCAGAATGACGTCGGCCGAGCCGGCAATTCCTGACTCGAGAGCGATCCAGCCGGCGTCCCGGCCCATAACTTCAACGACCATAACCCGATGATGACTTTCGGCGGTTGTATGCAGCCGATCAAGTGCTTCGGTTACAATACCGACGGCGGTATTGTAACCGAAGGTAACATCAGTCCCTTTCAGATCATTATCGATCGTTTTCGGTACGCCAACAACCGGCATGCCAAGTTCGCCGAGCTGGCGGGCAATTTTCAGGGTACCGTCTCCGCCAACAGCAATCAGGGCATCGGCACCAATACTCTTGAAATTGGCAAGAACCTGTTGTGAAACATCCTCAAGAACCGGTTGGCCGTTTTTTTCTACAGGATAGGAAAAAGGATTTCCCCGATTGCTCGTTCCAAGAATGGTACCGCCCCGCTGCAAAAGGCCACGCACTGACGATAGGTCAAGTTCGCGCCAGCGTGGTTCTCCAACCAGACCATCAAAACCATCCTCAATGCCGAGAACCCGCCATCCGCGTTGACAAGAAGCGCGCACAACACCGCGTATGACCGCGTTCAATCCGGGACAATCACCGCCTCCGGTCAATATGGCAATGGTTTTTGACATTGTTTTCTCCGAAAAAAGTTATCAGAAGGCAAAACTATCGACTGCCTACGATCAACTGTTTACTTTCTTTTCTGCTCCGTTGCTATAGCAAGTTTTCCGAAACCGTTGCTCTTGGCGCTGTCCATCAGCTGCACAACCTGACCATGCTTTGCCTCTTTGTCGGCCATCAGCAGGAAGGTCATCTGTGCAGAACGGGCACCGTAAGTCTTCAGATGCGCCTGCAGGGCCGCCAGAGATATCTGTTCATCCCGAAGGTAGATATTGCCGTTTTCCGCGAGGTAAACCTTGATCTCTTCGGGCTCTTTATCGGCGATGCTGGTTGACGATTCAGGAAGTTTGATCGAAATCCCCGGTGTTTCGATAAAGGTTGTCGAGATCATGAAAAAAATCAGCAGCAGAAAAACAACGTCAATCATCGGCGTCAGTTCGACCCGCACATCTTCTCTTTTATTACGATGGAATGACATGTTTATTTACCAAGCCGGTCAACTACCCGGAGCGCCCTGACTTCAAGATCGAGAGAGATCCGGTCGACCCGCCCGGAGAGATACTTGTGCAGCAGGATTGTCGGGATCGCTACGGTCAGTCCGGCGGCGGTTGTTATCAGTGCTTCGGAAATGCCGCCACCGAGAGTAGCCGGGCTACCGACACCTTCAACAGCCAGAACGGTAAATGCGCGGATCATCCCGAGAACGGTTCCGAGTAAACCGAGCAGTGGCGTAATCGTTGCGATGGTTCCGAGCAAACCGAGCAGGCGCTCCAGGGCGGCAAGTTCTCGTGAACCGGCTTCCTCCACCACTGCCTTGATCTGTTCTCGTGAACGCCCGGCCAGCCGGATGGCGGTCAGGTAGACACGGGAAAGTGGGTTTCCATAACGCTGGCAGGCGACTGAAGCCTCTTCATACTTTGCTTCGTTCAATAGTGGATCGATTTCATCAATGAGGGCCTCATTGCCCTGTTGAAATTTCCGGTAATTCCAGAGTCGCTCGAGGAAAATGGCCAGTGCCAGAACAGAACAGAGTGCAATCGGCCACATCAGGGGGCCGCCCTTCTGGAAAATCTCAAACATCAGAATTCCTCACTTTATTTTTCATTATCTGCAGATTCGGGCTTTTCTTGTTGAGCATCATTTTGCCTGACCGGCATTTCTGCCCCGGCAGTTGTTTTTGCAGAATCATCGGCAACAATTTTTTCTTCTGTTCCTTCTGCGGCAGTCTTCCCGATCTTCTCTTTCCGGCCCCAGCGCCGCTTCGGCTTCTTCTCTTTTTCGGTTGCTGCCGCCGGTTGTGCCGTGTGAGCCGGTCGGGAGGTCCCGAAGCCGTGCCATGCCTGCCAGACCAGGGCCAGGAAAAAACCGAAAAAGAAAACGAACAGTAACAACAAGAACAGCGGAATTTCAGGGCTTTGCCAGCCGAGAAGTTTTACCGTAACGGTGTCAAGGTTCGACATGCAGAACAAAAGCAGCAAGACGATGACAATCAGCATCATCAGACGAAAGATCAGAATCATTCTTCCCTCCCGGTTGTAAAAGCTTCGAGTAAAACTTGATAAGACTCCTCAAGGTGCTGCGGTATCACCCTGGTGTCTCCGAGTACCGGCATAAAGTTGGTATCCCCCTGCCAGCGCGGCACCAGGTGCCAATGCAGGTGATCGGCGATTCCCGCCCCGGCCGCGGCACCGAGATTTAACCCGATATTCATTCCCTGGGGGTTCATGGTTTGCTGAAGAACACTCCGGCACCGACAGATCAGTTGAGAAATCTCAGAATTTTCCGGATCGGACAACTCACATAAATCAGCGACATGACGATACGGGACGACCAGGAGGTGCCCATTATTATAGGGAAAGCGATTCATGACAACAAAGGCGCGTTCGCCACGGAGTAAAACCAGTCTTTCGTGATCCGTCCCGGCCGATTCATCAAGACAAAAAACACAAGAGTCTACTGCCTGATTGTGCCGACTTTCATCAAGAATATATTCCATGCGCCATGGCGCCCAGAGCTGTTTCACAGAAGAACTCCCTGCAAGTCCGGATTTGCATTGAACCCTGTATCAAGATTCAGAATCTGCCCGTCCACCCTGTCTCCGAGAGTAAGTATGCCGACCGAATGAAACGGCGCCCCGCGTCGATCGAGGGCACTTCCAGGATTAAACAGAAGCATGTCATCGAGGCGTCGACACAAAGGATAATGGCTGTGGCCAAAGATCAGGGCATCAAGCTGTTCAGTTGAGAACTCAGTTAACACATGATTGGCAACCGCGACAGGATTGCCCCATCCGTGAATCAGGCCGATCCGGAACCCGGCGGCCTCGAATATGCGTTTGGTCGGCAGACCCGGCGAATCGAGGTCGCAGTTACCCCTGACAGCAAGAACCGGTTTTTGTTCAAAACAATCAAGAAGATCGGGATGGACAATATCTCCGGCATGCAGTACGACATCCACCCCAGCCAATGGCCCGCAAACCAATTCGGAGAGAAAGTTGATACCAAATCCCAAATCCTCGATATGGGTGTCAGATAGCACACCAATTTTCATCTGACTATTATAAACATGATCTGTCAAAGATGCTTTAATAATTTTACCATTTCACAAAACCAACCCGTCGCCGGATCAGGCTGCCAGTCGTCATACTGGCCATTTTCAGCCATTAATTGCATTATCGATTTGGGTAATAAACTGCATATTCCTTTACGAATTGATTGAAAAATCCGAAATAAAGGCTATTTATATAGTGACACGTAAATTAGTAAAAGATTGGCATTGCCATTGCTAGATAGAATTGATTGAGCAAACAATTAACTTGACAGAAACAGTCGGAATCGCTATTTTCGCAATTTAATTTCAGTAAATTTTTTTCACGTAACTTAAAAAATCCGCTCAATTAGTTAGAATCACACGATTCCTGTTCGAATCTAAAACGGACGGTACATCCAACGGAGGATTTATTCAATGTCCAGCAAACGTCAAGACGCCCTCGACTATCACAGCACCGGGCGCAAAGGTAAAATCGAAGTCATCACAACTAAACCATGCGCAACCAGTCGCGACCTCTCTCTGGCGTATAGCCCGGGTGTCGCCGAACCGTGTCTCGAGATCGAAAAAGATCCGAACAACGCCTACGAATACACGGCCAAGGGTAATCTCGTGGCTGTCGTCTCCAACGGCACCGCGGTTCTTGGTCTCGGTGACATCGGCGCCCTGGCCGGCAAGCCGGTAATGGAGGGTAAAGGGGTTCTGTTCAAAAGTTTCGCTGACGTTGACGTTTTCGACATTGAACTCAACACCAAGGATTCCGACGAACTGATTCGAACCGTCAAACTGCTCGAGCCGACTTTCGGCGGCATCAACCTCGAGGACATCAAGGGTCCGGAATGCTTCTATATCGAGGAAGAGTTACAGAAGATCATGAACATTCCGGTCTTTCACGATGACCAGCACGGCACTGCCATTATTTCTGCTGCCGGCATGGTCAATGCCCTCGAAATAATCGGCAAGGATATCAAAAAAGTTAAAATCGTTGTCAATGGTGCCGGCGCAGCCGGTATCGCCTGCGCCAACCTCGCTGTCACCATGGGAATTGACAAGGACAACGTCATACTCTGCGACACCAAGGGCGTTATCTACAAAGGCCGCACCGAAGGAATGAACGACTACAAAGAGCGACTGGCCGCCAAAACCGATGCCCGTACTCTTGAAGACGCCATGGTTGATGCCGATATCTTCTTCGGCGTATCTGCCAAAGGCGCATTGACCGGAAAAATGCTGAAAAGCATGGCCAAGGACCCGATTGTTTTCGCAATGGCCAACCCGGACCCGGAAATCACTCCTCCTGAAGCAAAGGCCGTTCGGGATGACGTTATTATCGGCACCGGACGTTCTGACTACAACAACCAGGTTAACAACGTACTCTGCTTTCCGTTCCTGTTCCGGGGCGCTCTCGACACCCATGCCAGCGCCATTAATGACGAAATGAAACTGGCCGCTGTCCATGCACTGGCCGCACTGGCCAAGGAGGATGTACCTGATTCCGTCCGCAAGGCCTACGCCGGAGAAGAGATCAAGTTCGGTCGCGAGTACCTCATTCCGAAACCGTTCGATCCGCGTGTACTGCTGCATGTCGCCCCGGCCGTCGCCCAGGCGGCCATGGATTCCGGCGTTGCCCGTCGACCGATCGCCGATATGGATAAATATCTCGAACGTCTTGAAGCGATGCAGGGACGTTCCAAGGAGATTATGCGGACTCTCATCAACAAGGCCAAGGCCGCTCCGAAGCGGATTGTCTTCCCGGAAGGTGACGAGGAGAAAATCCTGCGGGCCGCCCAGATCCTCGTTGATGAAGGCATCGCCAAACCGATCATGCTCGGTGACGAGGAGGAGATCCTGAGTAATGCGAAAGCTCTCAACGTCGACATGAAAGACGTTGTTATTATTGATCCGGCCAAAAGTGAACAGGTCGAAAGTTACACCCAGGAATTTTTCTCGATGCGTCAGCGCAAGGGAGTCACTCTGGCCGAAGCGCGCCGTACCATGCGCAAAAGCCGTAATCACTTCGGTTCAATGATGGTTCTTAAAGGGGATGCCGATTCACTGCTTTCCGGCATCAACCACCACTATCCTGAAACCATTCGGCCGGCCCTGGAGATTATCGGCAAACGAGATGATCTCTCGAAGGTTCACGGCATGTACATGATGGTCACCAAAAAGGATGCTTATTTCTTTGCCGACACCACGGTCAATATCGAACCGACCGCCGAAGAACTGGCCGAAACAGCAATCCTGACCGCCCAGAAGGCCAATCAATTTGACTTCGAGCCGAAAGTCGCGATGCTCTCCTTCTCCAACTTCGGTTCGGCCGAGCATCCACTGACCTACAACGTGAAAAAAGCAACTGCCCTGGTCAAGGAATGGGCTCCGGAACTTATTGTCGACGGAGAGATTCAGGCCAATGTCGCACTTGACCCTGATCTGATCGAGACTCAATATCAGTTTTCCAAGCTCAAGGGTGACGCCAACTGCTTCATCTTCCCTGATCTGCAGTCCGGTAACATCGCCTACAAGCTGCTTCACAAGCTGGGTGAAGCGGAAGCAATCGGTCCGATTCTGATGGGCATGAACAAACCGGTTCATGTACTGCAGCGCGGTGATGCTGTTGCCGACATCGTCAACATGGCCGCTGTTGCCGTTGTTGATGTTCAGGAATCTGATCAGTAAACCACTGCATACTTTAGCAAATAAAAAGGGAGCGAATCAATTCGCTCCCTTTTTATTTGCAATTATCAACATGGCCTATTCAATCCAGCCACCACCAACCACTTCATCCCCCGAATAAAATACGGCGGCCTGTCCAGGTCTCACTCCGTCCTGCGGCTGCTCAAGGGAAACATGTGCCCGATTACCGGGCAGCGGCTCAACACGGGCCGGAACTTCACGATGCCGGTATCGAATCCGACAATGTGAATTCATATCGCCATCCGGTTTACCGCGCGACCAATTGGTTGCATAAACGGTGAAATCGGAGCGAGCGAGATGTTTTTTTTCACCGACGATCACTTGTTTGCCGTCAACATCAATACCGACAACAAACAATGGTTCCGGCCATGAAATACCCAGGCCCTTACGCTGGCCGATGGTGTATCGGTAAATACCCTGATGTTGCCCGACAATCCGGCCGGAGACGTGAACGATGTCACCATTGAGTGAGCCTCCACCTCGCTCTTCCTCAAGGAAGCGGACATAATCGCCGTCCGGAACGAAACAGATATCCTGACTCTCCGGTTTTTCGGCTACCCGCAGGCCGAGACGAACTGCATGTTCCCGAACCTCCTCCTTGGTCAAGCCACCGAGAGGAAAACGGATCATCCGCATCTGTTCCTGGTTCAGGGTAAAGAGAAAATAACTCTGGTCCTTCTGCTCATCGATACCTTTATGGAGTTGGTAGAATCCGCCATTCTCAATAATTTGCGCATAATGGCCGGTGGCCAGCCAGTCAGCCTGCAATTCCCGGGCGCGGCGCAGGAGAATTTCGAATTTAAGAACCTGATTGCAGAGGATACAAGGATTCGGTGTGCGGCCATTAAAATAGTCGTCACAGAACGGATCAATCACCATCTCCTGGAAATGGGCCTCGAAATTGACGACATAAAACGGAATATCAAGGGATTCGGCAACACGGCGTGCATCGTAGACATCATCGAGCGAACAACAGGTTCCGAATGTCTCACCATCGGGGGCGTCAAATTTCGAATAGTCCCAGATCTGCATGGTCATGCCGATAACTTCATGACCCTGCTCCTTGTACAGAGCAGCCGCAACCGATGAATCGACTCCGCCGCTCATGGCGACAACGACTCTTTTCTTTTCAGTCTTTTCCATCTCGTTACACAACTGAAGGGCGCCCAGAATCCGGTAGCCCTTCGAGGTTTAAACCGTTTTCCAGGAAACAGATGTTAACTGTTCTCTTTTCTGTAGTTTTCAATCGCTTCATGCAGGGCGTCTGCTGCCAGATTGGAACAGTGCATCTTCTGCGCCGGCAACCCGTCGAGCGCTTCGGCAACCGCCTGGTTTGAAAGTTCGAGAGCCTCATCAATGGTCTTGCCAATCGCCATTTCGGTGACCATCGAGGAGGTGGCAATTGCTGCACCGCAACCGAAGGTCTTGAATTTAACGTCGGTAATAACATTATCTTCGACCTTAAGAAATATCTTCATAATATCGCCGCAGGAGGCATTGCCAACCTCTCCTACGCCGTTGGCATCTTCAATCTCCCCGACATTCCGGGGGTTGGTAAAATGATCCATGACTTTGTCGGTATACATCGATAATCTCCTTATTCAACGCCAGAGCTATATCCGTCTGATCGTTTCACAAACTTCGCATTCTTCTTCTTTGTTGCAGTTGTAAAGCGGGCTCATATCCCGCAAGCGCTGGACCGTTTTCGGTAAAACGTCCAGAACGTAATCGATATCTTCTTCTGTGGTATCGGCACCGAGACTGAACCGGGTACTCGAATGGGCCAACGTCACCTCGACACACATCGCGCCCATCACGTGCGACGGTTCAAGTGAGCCGGAGGTACATGCCGACCCGGAGGATGCGGCGATACCATACATGTCAAGGTTGAGCAACAGAGACTCGCCTTCGATAAAGGCAAAACTGACATTCAGGGTATTCGGTAGCCTGAAGTCAGGATCCGGATGTCCGTTCAGCTTGATATTCGGGATCTTTTCCAGAACCCCTTTTTCAAGTTTGTCGCGCAGCCTACGCATGTGTGCAGCATTTTCTTCAAGATGTTCGCCGGCCAGTTCACAGGCTTTGCCGAGACCGACAATGCCGGCAACATTATGCGTTCCGGCCCGACGATTTCGCTCCTGATGACCACCATGCAGCAATGGTGTCAGACGGGTTCCACGTCTTATATACATAGCTCCGACACCCTTAGGGGCGCCGATTTTATGTCCGGAAAGGACCAGCAGGTCGGCGCCACAGGCATGAACGTCGACCGGCACCTTGCCGATTGCCTGAACGGCATCTGTATGAAACCTGACTTTGTATTTCTTGGCGATCCTGCCGATCTCTTCAACCGGAAAAAGGTTGCCGGTTTCGTTATTGCCCCACATGATCGATATCAGGATGGTCTTGTCATTAATCGCATCTTCGAGCTCTTTGAGATCGAGCATACCGTCCTGATCAACGGAGAGGTAAGTAACATCACATCCCTGTTTTTCAAGATACTGGCAGGTCTCAAGAACCGCCGGATGCTCGACCGAAGTCGTTATAATATGGTTCCCCTTCTCCTGTAGAGCATCAACTGTCCCCTTGATTGCAAAATTATCCCCTTCGCTGCCACAGGAGACAAAAACGATTTCAGCCGGCGAACAATTAAGCAGCCCGGCAACCTGTTCGCGTGCGGATTCAACCATGCCGCTGACCTCACGGCCGGCCCAATGAACACTGGACGGGTTGCCGAATTGTTCCTTGTAAAACGGCATCATCGCTTCAAGAACCTCGGGATGAACCGGGGTTGTTGCATTGTTATCGAGGTAAATCCTTTTCACTTTAGTCCTCCAGTTAAAACGAGATCAGGAAACATGGCCGGCCTTGGTCGTCGACGTACCACTGTACTGCCGGGCTTCCTGGGTCAGGTCATCAAGGGTTATCGATGACAGAAATTGACGAATCCGGTCACCCAGGCCCTGCCAGACCGTATGACTGACACACTGGGTATCACAAACACACTGCCCGTCCTGATCCATACATGAGACCGGAACAAGTGTCTCCTCAACGCTGTCGATAATCTCATCCACCCGGATTGAAGTTGCGTCGCGAGCCAGCACATAACCTCCGCCGGGGCCGCGAACCGAGTCAACAATATTGCCCCGCCGCAACTTGACAAAAAGTTGTTCGAGGTAAGGCAGGGAGATCTCCTCACGGGTCGAAATTTCACGAATTGTAACCGGCGAGCCATCAGCCGTCAGGTTCAGACTGACCATCGCCCTGACCGCATACTGGGCTTTTGTTGACACTCTCATGATTTTCAGGCGCTTTCTGCGACAACCTCTGTCTCGGCGAGCCGGGCGCGCAACTCCTGCTGCTCGGCATTCAATTCTTTCACCTGGTTCTCAAGCGACTTGATCTGGTCAAAAAGGCACTCAATCGCTTTGGCTTGTGGGTCCGGAAGCCGTCCATGTTCGAGATCAGCTTTGACCTGTTTCTCTTTTTTGTCGCCGGCGACGACAACCTTGCCGGGGATCCCGACTACCGTCGCGTCGGCCGGGACTTCCTTGACAACGACCGAGTTGGAACCGATCTTGGCATTTTCACCAACTTCAAAGGGCCCGAGCACCTTCGCTCCGGAACCGATCACCACATTATCGCGCAGGGTCGGATGACGTTTCTCCTTGGCCCACGATGTGCCGCCGAGGGTGACACCATGGTAAATCGTCACATTGTCACCGATCTCGGCAGTTTCACCGATAACGACCCCCATTCCGTGATCGATAAAGAAACCCTTTCCGATCCGGGCTCCGGGGTGAATTTCAATTCCGGTAAAAAAACGGCCGAGGTGCGAAATAAAACGACCGAGGAAAAAAAGTTTGTAATTCCAACAGGCGTGAGCCAGGCGGTAGAAGAGCAGTGCGTGGAAACCGGGATAACAAAATATGATTTCAAATATACTGCGCACTGCCGGATCCCGTTCAAATACGGCTTTGAAATCCTCTCTCAAGTTGGCAATCACTGAACACTCCTTTCCATCTGGATGATATTAAAAGAGCCGACTTCTGCCGGCCAATATATTTAACTGATATCATACCTGACAAAAACTGTCAATTATTTTGGATTGAAAAAATAAAAATGTAAAAACAGGAAGTTAGATAAGAGTTTAAGGAGTAGAAAATGAGTATTCTGAAGCTGATAATGCGACTGGTATCAGATCAAGCAACGAGAGACTTGGGGATGGAAAAAACAAATTGACTCCCCTCACCCGGCTTGCTCTTGACCCAGATTTCACCATTATGTGCCTCAACGATTTTCTTACAGATCGAAAGACCAAGGCCAGTCCCATCCGGACCGGTTGATTTGGATAGTTGGCTGAACTCCTTGAACAGGTGTTCCTGGTCGTTCTCGGAGATGCCCTTACCGGTATCACTGACCGTAACCTTGACTTCCTTCGCATCCTCCTGCAGTACGATGCTGACACGTCCGCCCTGCGCCGTAAACTTGACGGCATTGCCGACCAGATTCATCAACAGACGTCGGATCAGGATTGGATCGTAATGGAGCATGGTCAAGGGGCCGGAGTGAATTTCAATGGTCAATCCTTTTGTATCAACCAGAGAACGGACTTCATTGCCGATATCGCGAATCAGATCAGATAGATCACCCTCTTCCAGATCAAGCGGCATCTTGCCGGCCTCAAATCGTGAAAGATCTAGCAGGTTATGAATCAGATCAATTAAACGGTCGCCGCTGCGACCGATCTGGTCAAGATAGTCTTTCTGTTTTTCGTTCAGATTGTCCCGGTCCGAAAGCAACAGGAGTTCGCAATAGCCATTAACCACTGCTACCGGCGTTCTCAATTCATGCGCCGCTGTATTATAAAATTCGGTACGGGCTTTATCCATATTCAATAAACGCTGATTCGCCTTTTCAAGCGCGGTGCTGGTTTCAGCCAACTGCTTTTCAATCCGCCGCCTGCCGGTCACATCACGAAACGAAAGGACCTGCAGGTCAGAGGCGTGCGCTTTTTCGCCCAGAGAAACAGAGAGTACTGATTGTCCGCCATCACCTTTATTGATGACCGCATCAAAACGCTGGGTTCGTGTAATTAATGTTTTTTGCGCTGCAAGACTGGCCGCAAACCTGTCCCGGGAGTCAGGCTCTAGCAACGACAGAAAAGTTCGCTTCTGCAGCTCTTCCCGGGTGTAACCGCTAATCTCCATGGCACGCCGGTTAACAAAGAGGATCTGCTGATCAGAGTCAATCGCCATTAGACCGTCAGAAGCATTCTCAAAGAGCAATTCATAAACCGCCTTGACGCTGAGTTCCTGCTCTATCTGGGTCTGATTCAGTTTCAGGGACGCGGTTTCATCCTGATACTGCCGGAAAGACTCGGCATGTTGCAATGCCCCGGCTGCGACATTGGCCACCAGTTCGCAGAACCTGACTTCATCTTCCCTAACTCCGGCCTTCGGCCGCAATGCCTTAACCATCATCGCCCCGATGATTTCTTTTTTATAGATGACCGGCAGAACGATGCTGGTATTGAAAACGTCGGTATCGAGACTGCCTCTGACCGGTTCGAGCAGGGGATTAGTCGCGACATCGTCAATGACAACCGGACGGGACGTCGTCAGTGCCTCCTGAATTTCCGGATACTTTTCAAGTTCTATCGAAATTGGTTTGAAATCATGCGCGTCACTCGACGCGACGACATTGGCAATCTCCATGTTTTTCCGGACAAACAGTATTGAACAGCGAAAAATATCATCAAGGACCGAAGCAACCCGATGCACAATCTGTTTGAGAATCTCTCCAGTATCAAGCGTGGAATTCACCGACTTTGCAATTTCAAGCAATATTTCACCATCCCTGATTCTGCTTTCAAGGTGCGAAAAGCGTTCCCGCCTGCTGAGACATTGAGCGACCCGCCCCTCAAGCCCGGATGGATTTATCGGTTTCTTGAGATAATCGTCAGCCCCGATTGCAAACGGATTAACAGCATCCATCGATTTTTCATCGTCGATTAAAACAATAATCGGAAGATCGTTGGCGACACCTCCGGAACGGACGGACTGACAAAATTCAACACCGCCCGTTTCCGGCAGCAGATCGACAATGACCAGCGCCACAGAATTTTCAGAAACCGCGACCAGACCTTCATTTCCGTTCCCGGCTGACAATACGGCATATCCACCGCCTTCAAGCTGCTCCTGCAAAAGTTGTCGAACAGAATTATCATCGGTGATGGTGAGGATTGTTTTGGTGTGGTTGAATTGATGATTCATAGCGGCCTGCTTCAGAGGAACATTTGGTAGACGGGATTTCCTGTTTCCTCAATATAACGATACCCGAGTTCATCGAGGAATTTCTGCATCGCCGCCTCATCCCCTTCGGGAATTTCAAGGCCGATCAAAACACGACCAAAGTCACCGCCCTGGGCCCGGTAATGAAACAACGAGATATTCCAGTTGGCGCCCATTGCCGAAAGGAACTTACCGAGTGCGCCCGGCCGTTCCGGAAACCAGAAACGATAGATGAATTCGCGTCCGGCCGATTCTGAACGGCCGCCAACCATGTAGCGGACATGGGTTTTGGCGAGTTCGTTGTCAGTCAGGTCGTGGTTGATGTAGCCGTTTTCTGTCATCTGTTTGGCAAACAGGGGGCGTTCAAGTTCATCCTTTACCGTGATTCCGACAAAAATATGAGCCTGTGACCGTTTGGCCAGCCGGTAATTGAATTCGGTAATATTGCGATCGCCGACGACCTCGGAACAAAAACGCCGCAGCGCACCCGGTTGCTCCGGGATGGTCACGGCAAAGAGAGCTTCCTGGCATTCACCGCTCATGGTTCGCTCGGCGACATAGCGCAGCCGTTCGAAATTCATATTGGCCCCGGTGTTAATTGCAACCAGGGACTGACCTGCCCATTTGTTCTCACGAATGTATTTTTTTATTCCGGCGACCGCTAAAGCCCCGGCCGGTTCAACAATTGAACGGGTTGCCTGGAAGATATCCTTGATGGCGCTGCAGATCGCATCGGTGTCAACCAGAACGATGTCGTCGACCACATCACGAGCAATAGAAAATGTCCGTTCACCGACCTCGCGAACGGCGACTCCATCGGCAAAAATCCCGACCGAATCGAGCTGAACCCGCTTCCCGGCCTTCAGGGACTGGTCCATGGCGTCACTATCCACCGGCTCGACCCCGATAACTTTAATCTCCGGACGCAACTCCTTGATGTAGGCGCCGATGCCGGCTATCAGACCACCACCACCGACCGGAACAAAAACTGCGTCGATCCGTCCGGATGATTGACGAAGCAGCTCATCAGCAACGGTTCCCTGACCGGCGATCACCAGTTCATCATCAAAGGGATGAATAAATGACATGCCGCGCTGCTTTACGAGTTCAGAGCAATGATCGGCTGCCTCGGAATAGCTGTCACCAACCATGACAACTTCGGCGCCGAGTGCCTCAACGGCTGCAGCCTTGATCTGCGGTGTTGTTACCGGCATGACGATGACTGCCGGAATACCGAGCTGGCGGGCCGAATAAGCAACACCCTGAGCATGATTTCCGGCCGAAGCAGCGATCACGCCATGCGATAACTCCTGTTCAGAGAGGTGAGCAATACGGTTATAAGCGCCGCGCAGTTTATAGGAAAAGACCGGTTGCAGGTCTTCACGTTTAAGCAGGACCCGGTTATTTAATCTGCGGGATAGCCAGGCTGATTCCTCCAGAGGGGTTTCTATGGCCGCTTCGTAAACACGGGAGGTCAGTATTTTTTTGATCAGGGATTGCATAGAAATAGGTTCCGGTTGAAGAATCGGTCATGTCGGTTCTAACACAATTTACCGGTTCCGTCACCGCATTTCATTTTCCGGATTTTTAAAAAAACTATCAGCGTTCGAGGATCATCGCACAGGCCATTCCACCGGCCGCACAGACCGAGATCAGCCCGTATTTCGCATCTTGACGCTTCATCTCATTCGCCAAGGTCGTCGCGATCCGGGCACCGGTTGCCGCGAAAGGATGACCAACCGAAATCGAACTGCCAAGCGGATTGATCTTCTCCATCGGAATTTTACCGATCGGCTCTTCCTTCCAGCCTTGCTCCCAGGCCGCCAGATTGGTCACAACCTGGGCGCCAAAAGCCTCGTGAATTTCAACGATATCTATATCATCTATGGACAAGCCGGTCCGCTTGAGCAGGCGCGGTACGGCAATAGCTGGAGCCATCAACAAACCCTCATCCGGATCGATGGCCGCAAACTCGACATCCCGGATCCAGGCCGCCGCTTCGAGACCATTTTCCAGCAAAGCCTCTTCCGACGCCAACAAGATGGCTGCAGCACCATCGGTCAAAGGACTGGAATTACCAGCGGTGATCGTGCCGGCCGGTTGCGGTGCGAAAACCGACTTGAGGGTTGAGAGTTTTTCCAAGGTCGTATCACCACGCACGATCGTATCGTGATCAACTCCATCCAGTGGACTGATTTCTTCTTTAAGGCGACCATCTGCCGTTGCGGCTGCTGCATTAATGTGACTATTGAAGGCAATCCGATCCTGAGCGTCCTGGCCGATACCCCACTGCTGAACAGTCAACTCGGCATGTTGCCCCATGGTCAGGCCAGTCGACGGTTCCTTGAATGAGAGCGGTTTCGGCTTGAAATGGCGAAACCGCAATCGGCTCATTGCCTTGAATCGGTCTCCAAGTGTCTTCGCCATGCCTGCTTCCATCAGAATAGCCGAGGCTTCCCGGCCAAACAGGATCGGTACCGTCGACATCGACTCGACACCGCCGGCGATGCCTAACGACATCCGTCCGGCCCTGATGGCATCGGCGACATCGACCATGGCGTGCAGACTGGTGATACAGTTATTAGAGACCATCAAGGCGTGGATATCTTTCGGCAGGCCGACATCGAACACGACCTCCCGGGCAAGGTTCGAGATACGGGGATCATGCAGGACCCGGCCCCAGACCAACCCGTCAATTTTTTCAGGATCGGAAATATATTTCTCGACAAGACCCTTTACAGCGTGACTTGAAAGGTCCAGCTGGTCATGATTTCGGAATTGGGCTCCAGCTTTGACAAATGGGGTACGCATACCGCCAACCACGGCAACACGTTGACTGGAATCAGACATGGTATCTCCCTCAGCAAGCAAATAAGATTTCGTTAACTTGTTATCGACATCAGATGCCATTTTTTATATAATACCACGCTGTTTAAATAGTTCTTCAAGAACATTCAATATCTTCAGCTACCTGCACTACTTTTACTTGAACTTAAGGAGAGAGAACATGCCTGATTTTGTCTATCAAGACCCGTTTCCGGTTGGTAAGGACGAAACCAAATATCGCAAGATTGACGGTTCCGAAAAATATGTCAGCACCGCCGACTTTGACGGCCAGCAGGTCCTCAAGGTTGATCCAGAGGCGCTGACCACACTCGCCAACGAAGCGATGCGCGACGTATCGTTCATGTTGCGTCCGGAACACAACGAGCAGGTCGCCGCCATCCTGCGCGACCCGGAAGCCTCGCCGAACGACCGTGGCGTCGCCATGGCCTTCCTGCGCAACGCCGAGATCTCGGCCAACTTTGAGCTGCCGATCTGCCAGGACACCGGTACCGCCACCGTTATCGGTAAAAAAGGCCAGATGGTCTGGACCGGCGTCAAGGATGAAGAAATGATCTCCAAGGGCATTTTCCAAACCTACACCGAGGAGAACCTGCGCTACAGCCAGACAATCGCGACCGATATGTATACCGAAAAGAACACCGGCACCAATCTGCCGGCGCAGATCGACATCATGGCGACCGATGGCGATGTCTACAAGCTCCTGTTCATGGCCAAAGGTGGCGGCTCAGCCAACAAGACGATGCTGTTCCAGGAAACCAAGGCGCTGCTCAACCCGGACAAGCTTTTCGACTTCCTGGTCAGCAAGATGAAAACTCTCGGCACCGCCGCCTGCCCCCCTTACCATCTCGCTTTCGTGATCGGTGGCACCTCGGCCGATGCCTGCATGAAGACGGTCAAGCTCGCCACAGCCAAGGAACTCGACGGCCTGCCGACCGAGGGCAATGACCACGGCCAGGCCTTCCGCGACATCGAGCTTGAAAAGAAGCTCCAACAGGCGGCACGCGATCTCGGCATCGGTGCCCAGTTCGGTGGCAAGTATTTCACTCACGACGTTCGCGTCATCCGCCTGCCCCGCCACGGTGCCTCCTGCCCGGTCGGTATGGCAGTCTCCTGCTCGGCCGACCGCAACATCAAGGCAAAAATCACCAAAGACGGCCTGTTTGTCGAGGAGATGGACACCAACCCGGGACGATTGATTCCCGAGCAATACCGCGGCAAGCACAGCCACGGCACCTCGATCGACCTCGATAAGCCGATGAGCGAGATCCTGGCTGAACTCGACAAGCTCGAAGTCGGCGCGCCGCTGCTGCTGCAGGGAACCATCGTGGTTGGCCGCGATATTGCGCATGCCAAGTTCAAGGAGATCCTTGACTCCGGCAAACCTCTGCCGGAATACCTGAAGAACCACCCGATCTACTACGCCGGACCGGCCAAGACTCCGCCCGGCAAACCCTCAGGGTCCTTCGGTCCGACCACAGCCGGCCGAATGGACAGTTATGTCGACCTGCTTCAGGAAAACGGCGGATCGATGGTGATGATTGCCAAGGGGAACCGCTCTCAACAGGTTACCGACGCCTGCAACAAACATGGCGGCTTCTATCTCGGATCGATCGGCGGCCCGGCTGCCGTTCTGGCCGAAGAGAACATCAAGAAGGTCGAATGCATCGATTTCCCGGAACTCGGCATGGAGGCGGTCTGGAAGATCGAGGTTGTCGACTTCCCGGCGTTTATCCTTGTCGACAACAAGGGCAACGATTTCTTCAAGAAACTCGGCCTGTAAGTCTTTATTTTTACTCAGCAAAAAGCCCCGCTGGAAACAGCGGGGCTTTTTCTATCGACTAACTGAAAAGATCCAGATCAGTAATTGTGGTCGCGCATCGCGCGTTGCGATTCACGTTCAGCCTGTTTGCGCTTCAGTGTCTCACGCTTATCGTGGTGATGCTTACCCTTGCCAATACCGACCTCTACTTTGGCCCGACCATTCTTGAGATAGAGTTTGGTCGCGATCAGAGTATATCCACGTTCGTCGACCCGTTTGGTTATTTTGTTGATCTCTTCCCGATTGAGTAGCAGTTTGCGTGAGCGGGTCGGATCATGATTAAAACGATTCCCCTGCTCGTAGGGACTGATATTCATATTATCGATAAAAATTTCGCCACCACGAATCTTGCAGAAAGATTCCTTGAGGCTGACCTTCCCGGCCCGGATCGACTTGATTTCGGTCCCGGTCAGAACCAGTCCCGCTTCATAGGTGTCCTCGATAAAATAGTCATGATACGCTTTTTTGTTGTTGGCGATGATTTTCATAAAGCGCAGGATACAGCAGACGGAAGTGAGAATACAGCAGAAAAAAAACGAATTTCAGCCGGAGCTCTGGGCGTCCACGATTTCAACAATAACCGGCATATACTCCTCTTTCGTCAGATATCGGCTGGCAAAGCGGAGGGCTATAAAAGAAGCGGTCATAAAAGTAGTCCCGGATATCGCGGCGAGCAGATCGGGGTCGCTGCCGCTGATTAAATTTTCAGCCAGCAACTGCCCGGCGATCGCGCCAACAACCAGACAGACCAGGGGAACGATATATAAAAGGAAAGAAGACTGGAGAAAAGATCTGGTCGTGGTCGCAATTCTGACCCGGTCACCAATTCCGGCATTGAGCCGATTATGAACTTCAACCGCTTTACTGCTATTGTCTTCACCGACATGACAAACACCTTCTGCGGCACAGTTTTCACAAAAGCTGCTCTTCTGGCAGAGAACGACTGCGACAGCCTTATCCTTGAGTTCAATAACATGCCCCACTTCTTCAATCATAAAGAAACTATAACACAGTCGATTTACCGAAGATAAACCTGATCAGGATTTTTTTTGCCGGTTTATTATCAAGTAGATTCAGACTTTGATCCTGCCTTCTCTCGTCTCTCCGTAAAAGGTTAAAGCAGCATTTATAGATTTCCTTCGCCGAGAACATCGATATTGTCGAGATAGAGACGGGTCACCTCGCCGCCCCGCTCGCCGCGACAGAGAAAATCTGGCAATTGCTCTATCGGCGGCAATTCAGCCGGCTGTAAAACCAGAAAACTTGCCTCCTTGCCTTCGGTCAGCGTCCCGATCCGATCATCAATCCGCAGGGCGCGTGCGCCGTTGACCGTCGCCATTATCAACAGCTGAAGCGGATCGATAGCCGGACCATAAACATCGCGCGCATATTCCATCTCGTCCCAGAGCGAAAGACTTGCATTACTTGCCATACTGTCGGTACCTAGAGCCAGGTTGACACCCTGGCAAAGATACGATTCAACCGGCGCCCGCCCGACCCCGAGCCGCGCGTTGGAACGGGGGCAAAGAACAACCGAAGCCCCGGCCCGGGCAAGAGCCCTGATGGCAGCATCATCAAACTGGACTCCGTGAACGAGTAGTGCCGGCGGCGATAGCACTTCACTTTTCTCGAGATACTCAAGACTGCCGCGTTGATACGGCGGCATCGGCTTATGCCAGCCAACCGCCGGATAGAGATGCGCGGCGATCGGACCGGCGGATTCAAGAAGAAAAGTCGCTTCATCTTCCGATTCGGCAACATGGATCGTTGTTAAACGGTTGTGCTTGCGAGCCAGTTCGGAAACCTTGCCCAGAGTTTGAGGTCCGACCGTATACGGTGAATGCGGCGACAAACCGCGCTGCAGACGATGCAAATCGCCACCCTGCAACCAGTCATTGGCCATCATCGGCAGAACGGCGCCCATCCCCTCATCGAGACCGATCAGCTCAAAACAGAGCCATCCATAAAGTGGCGTTTCCCGGAAAGTTGCATCGAGCAGATGGACTGACAGGATATCGCATACCGCTCCGGTCCCTGACTGCAGCAATGTCTTTATTCCGTGTTGAATCGAAGCCTGCAAATCGTCCGGTTCGAGACTATGCTTGATCCGGATTAATTCGAGAATCCAGTCGACGAACCCATCTCTCCCCTGATCTTAATCGCATGTTGAGGCCCCCGAGTTACGATGCTGGAACCACTCCGGGAAATCGGTTAGTTCGAGGTGGGTATGGGCATTAACCAGCGGCGGCATGATGATCGCTGCGCCGAAATCGATGACTTCGGCGTCCGGGGCGACATCGCACAATTGTCCAGCCGAACCGATGGCTACGATACGACCATCCCTGACGAGCATCGCCCCGCCCTCAATCGGCGCGGCGGTCATCGGCAGGATATATTGACTGCAATAAATTTGTTCGGACATCGGTCTGCCGACTCAGCGAGTCATGTCTGACAACACTGAAGTTGTCGGAATGCCTTCGATTTCCATACGGATATTCTCGATCTCTGCCATCATCGCCTGGGTCTCCGGGTGCATCACAATTCGGGTCTGCTCCTCGAGCACGGCCGCCAGTATTTCATCGGTTGTGAGCGGATTGGCCAGGACTACCCGCATCACTGTCACGAGTTTCCGGTTGGTCGCCGGCAATTGCAAACGCGTTCTCGAAACAAAGGTTTTACCGGCCTCGCGTTGAGCTTTCTGAATCAGACGGTTGACCTGGTCGAGAAGACCGTTAATACGGCAGCGCTGCGCAACAGTCGCCTTCAACAATGCATCCTGGACCGGTAGCGGACAATATAGGTAGGTCAGAATATTGAGCTCAGGCTCACTGGTTAACTGGAATTCGTCATGCATCTTGATCATTTCAGCGAACCGACGGGCCTTTTCTATGCCGGTATCGATCAGCAGTTCGTATCCCTTGCGGCCGATAATGGAAAGTCCGGCATGGACCAGCATTGATTTACCGGGGCGAGAGCCTTCCAGGGTGTGACTGCCCAGATCTTTCGAACCTTCACGCAGGATATAGGCGGCGTGATGTTCGATCGCGGTAAGTGTTGTCGGATCCCTGAAAACAACCATTCCGACTCCCATCGGAACGTAAAGTTGCTTGTGTGCATCGAGAGTGACCGAGTCGGCCCGTTCGATACCTTTCATGATGTGACGGTACTTGTCGGAAAAGAGCGTTGGCCCGCCCCAGGCGGCATCGACATGAAAATGGCAGCCAACCTTTGCGGCGAAATCAGCCATCTCGGAGAGCGGGTCAACATTACCGGTTTCGGTCGTCCCGGCGATACCGACAAGGGCCAGCGGACGTATTCCTTCATTTTTCAGCCGCGCGGTCTCCTGGCGTAGATGTTCCATGTCGAGTTTGTTGTCAGCGTCCGTCTCGATCAGAACCAGGTTGTCTCGACCGAGTCCGAGCAAGTCAACTGCTTTGCCAAGAGAATAATGACCGCGCCGTGAAACCAGTACGGCCAGATCGCGGCATCCGAGAAATTCAAGTGAGCGGGCCAGTCCTTCCCGGGCAATTCCGCGAAAATCTCCATAGGGAGCGAACAGGCGATTCCGGGCGGCCCAGAGCGCCGTCACATTGGCAATAGTACCGCCTGAGCAAAAGGCGCCAAGAGCATTATCGCTGTTATGAATCCATTGGCGGTAAAAAGAGTCATTGGCACTAAAAACAAGTCGGTGCAACATTGCCAGAACCTGACGCTCCATCGGCGTAAAAGCTTTTGAGGTCTCAACTTTGACCAGGTTCTGATTCAGGGCAGTCATGATGCGCGACAACGGCAGCATGAAATATGGCAGCGCCGAAGTCATGTGACCGACAAAACCGGGAGCGGCGGTATGGACTGATTGGGCAACCAGCTTTTCCTTGACGAAACCGGTGTACTCTGACACATAAGTCGGTTCTTCCGGAATCACGGTGTTTGAAAAATCGACCTCGATCTCTTCCAGACTCCGTTCAAGGGCAACGATATGGGTCTGCAGAAAATCCGCGACGTTTTCGGTGATCGCCTGATCAACAGCGCCGAGAGTTGTATCAGGGGCCTCCGGGACAGTAAATATCCGGTACAGGTTTTCCAGATTGGCGCGGGCCGCATCCCTGTTCTTTGGCATATTTTTATCCCTGGAGAATGAAACTGTTGTCGATCAGACGGGTATTACCAATAAAAACCGCAAGGAGCAGGACAGAATCGGCATCAACATTCTGCTGTTCCCGAAGTGAGTCCCGGTGGCAGATTTTAAGGTAATCGATGCGGGCCTCGGGCTCTCTTTCGATCATTTCTGAAATTTCTTTCAAAATAACTGAACCATTCAATTCACCGCCAGCTGCCAGAGTACGAGCCCGATTCAGGGCGCGTGAAAGGACTAGCGCCTGTTGTCGCTGTTCCGGCGACAGGTAAACATTGCGTGAACTCATCGCCAGACCATCGGCTTCACGTACGATCGGCAATCCGATGACTTCGACCGGCATATTGAGATCGAGAACCATTCTACGGATAACGGCCAGTTGCTGAAAATCTTTCTCACCGAAATAAGCTGAATCAGGCTGGACAATATTAAACAATTTATTGACAACCGTAGTGACGCCGCGAAAATGGTCGGGCCGGCTTGCTCCGCAGAGAGTTTCAGTCAAACCCTCAACATTGACGTACGTCGCATAGCCACCCGGATAGACATCCTGTGGCAGCGGGGCAAAAACAAGGTCGGTTTCGCAGGAAGCAGCAAGTTCAAGATCGCGATCGAGATCGCGCGGATAGGAATCAAGGTCTTCGTTGGCACCGAACTGAGTCGGATTAATGAAAATTGAAAGGATCAGGATTTCACTACGGCGACGAGCCTCACGGAGCAGTGAAAGATGCCCTTCATGCAGGTAGCCCATAGTCGGAACAAAACCGATCTTTTTCCCGGCTTGACGCATTTTCAGACAATAATGCTGCATCCGACCGATATCGTGGATCACTTGCGGAGCGGAATTACTTGAAGCTGTGCTCATCTGTCGGGAACTCACCCTGCTTGACCTCTTTAATATAGTCGCTGATACCTTGCCGGATCACAGGCGCGACATCGGCGTATTTTTTAACGAATTTTGGTGAATATTTTTCGCAAAGACCAAGGATATCATGGATCACCAGGACCTGCCCGTCGCAGGCTATTCCGGCACCGATACCGATCGTCGGGATTGTGAGTGACCCGGTAATCTCGCGCGCCAGTGTTGCCGGAATCCCTTCAAGGACAACAGCAAAAGCACCGGCATCCTGTACCGCTCTGGCATCGGCCAGAAGTTGACAGGCTTGCGCTTCCTCCCGCCCCTGGACCTTGTATCCGCCCATACGATGAATCGACTGCGGCGTCAGGCCGATATGGGCCATGACCGGAATATCCATGTCGACAATCGCCCGGATGGTTGTTGCGACATTCTCACCGCCTTCGAGCTTGACGGCATTGGCCCCGGCCTCCTTGACCAAACGTCCGGCATTCAGACGGGCGTCGCGTCGAGAGGTCTGGTAAGAGAGAAAGGGCAGATCGGCAACAATCAGAGCCTGCTCGCTACCACGCACCACCGCCTTGGTATGGTAGATCATTTCGTCCATGGTCACCGGCAAGGTCGTATCGTAGCCGGCAACCACCGATCCGGCCGAATCGCCGATCAGGATAATGTCTATCCCTTCGCCATCCATCAGTCGGGCAAAAGGGTAATCGTAGGCGGTAAGAACGGCAATTTTATCTCCGGTCTCTTTCATACCCCGGATATCATGAACAGATTTTCTTTGACTCATACTTTCCTCAATATCTTGAGAATAAAAAACGCCTTCCAGGACAGGACCCGAAAGGCGTGATAAACAGACGACGGCACAAAAGTGCTGTCCGGTTTTGCTATCGCCTTCCGTCCCGGTCCGAGGATCCAGGCGGTATGCATTTTGGTCTGGTCGTATATTGGCTCCGCTACGGGTTACGGGCCATGACCCTGACCTTGAAAAACGAGGTAATTCTATAGCACAGGGTCCGGAGGGTGTCCAGACAAAACTGGCTATTTCTCTAACGATAATCCATCTTTATAGGCATCTGCCTGCTTCTCGCCAAGCGACCAGTATTCTCTGATGCCACCGAGATAAACCAACGGGTCGAACATTGAAACATCGGGAGCATCGTCGCCGGAGAGCGCTCCGGCAACGGCATGAATTTCAACAATTTCTCCAATTACAAGGCGATAATCACCGAGCGGCAGTTCGAGTTGAAATTTACATTCGACCGACAGCGGTGATTCGGCAATCAGTGGGGACTTGACGATGGCAGCCGGCTCGGTTGTCAGTCCGGTCATATTCAGCTTATCCTGTTCACGACCGCTCCGGATGCCACAAAAATCAGCGGCGAGCGCAAGTGAAACCGGAGTCATATTGACGACAAAGTCGCCACCGGACTTGATGTTTTCATAGGTTTTGCGCCCATAGTGCAATGATACGGCCATGGTCGGCGGCGTCTTGCTGACTATGCCGGCCCACGACGCAGTCATAACGTTAACCGTGCCGTCGGCAGCAACTGTTGAAATCATCGTTGTCGGCTGTGGGAAAAAAGTTACGCACGGGCCGAGTCTCTCTTTTTTCATACCTGCTCCGATAGATTGATATTAAGTCGTCATTGACTCCAGTAATTCAACCAGAACATTAAAAGGGTTCAGATTGACCGGTGGCGACGCCTGCAGTTCATGACAGAGCGTTTGCCATTTACGCGCAGTAGAACGGTGCCGGGATAAAAATGTATTGCAATTGCAATCGTTGCCAACACAGATTTCCTGTGCCAACCGAAAGAATATCGACTCGAACTGACGTTCCAGTGCATGCCGGGCCTGCTTGTCCCAACGGCCCGGCAGGTGAATCCCGGACAGGAGATTGAACAACCGGTCGAATTCAAGGGATGCCCTGAGATCACGGTAGGTCGTAAAAACCGAAAACAGGTCTTTCCCGGTCAGCTCAACGAGCTTCATAACCGGCAGAAAATCTTTCAGGACGTCCAGCTTGACAAAGCGACGGGCCATAGCCTCTTCCATACCAAGCCCGACAAGCTGCCCGACCTCTTCATCCATGGCCTCGCAGGTCCCGGAGTCGAGCACGGAAGATAACGTTGCGGTAAATTGATCTAAATCGCTACGCACCCCCCGGATCACTTCAGTTTTCAATTCCGGAATGACTGTGGCAGAGAGGGACCCTTCGGTCAAAAAGTCGAGAGTATTTTCGAGCCGCAGCAGCAATTGATGCTGTTTCCCGGCCGACATCCGGTTATCGAGTGCAAAGACAGCCGACCTCATTTCGGAGCTCTCGATTGCCAAATCGAGCAGTAAGTAGACTGCCGCAACCACTTCGGGAGTGCGGCCGGTCCGTTCACTCTGGCTCATAACAAAACAGCACCCGGCCTGATCAACGATGTAATTGGTCAAAACCGTAGCGACTATTTCCGGTGCCAGGGGATGGTGCAACAGGTCTTCCCTGAAATCTTGCTGGATGGCATTCGGAAAATAATCGAGCAGAAATCCCTGTACGACATCGGCTGAAGCCAGTTCACCTTCAAGCAAAGACTGGTAAAGATGCATCTTGCTGTAGGCGAGAAGGATAGCGAGCTCAGGTTTTACCAAACGGGAATCAGTACGGGTATTGATCTCTCTGGCCGACGGCAGATATTCGCTGCGGCGATCAAGGATACCAGCCCGACTCAGGCGATCGAGAAGGGTAATGAAAGGCTCAATATCATCTTCGGAGCGAACCAGGTCGAGCGACAGGGCCAGGGACTGGCTATAGTTGTTGGCAAGGACATCATCGCAAACCTCATCGGTAACGGACAACAGGATTTTATCCCGTTCCTGACGAGATTCGACTTTCCCATTTTTGGCAAGTTGCCCCATCAATATCTTGAGATTAACTTCATGGTCGGAACAATCGACACCGCCGGAATTGTCGATCGCATCGGTATTGATCCGGCCACCGGCCAGTGCGTATTCAATCCGTGCGAGTTGGGTCATTCCGAGATTCCCCCCTTCCCCGACTACCTTTACCCTGAGTTGTGAGGAATCAATGCGAACCGGATCGTTAGCCCGATCACCGGCGTTTTCATTGTTTTCGGTTGAAGATTTCACGTAGGTGCCGATGCCGCCATTCCAGAGGAGGTCGGCTTTGGCCGCCAGGATGTAGCGGATCAGGGTCTGACCATCGAGGGAAGCATGGCGGATGCCGAGCCACTCCCGGATTTGATCGGACAAAGGAATATCCTTGGCGGCCCGCTCAAAGACGCCGCCGCCGGCCGATATCAACGACTGATCATAATCGGCCCAGGAAGAACGCGGCAAGTCAAACAGCCTCTTTCTTTCATGCCATGTTTTTTCAGGGTCCGGATCGGGATCGATAAAGATATGCATGTGATTAAAGGCAGCGATCAGCTTGATGCTTCTCGACTGCAGCATGCCGTTGCCAAAGACATCCCCACCCATATCACCGATTCCGATAACCGTCACCGGGTCGGTCTGTACATTGATCCCGATTTCGCGAAAATGACGCTGCACCGAAACCCAGGCGCCGCGAGCCGTAATAGCGAGTTTCTTGTGATCGTATCCGGCCGAACCGCCGCTGGCAAAAGCATCATCCAGCAAGAAGTCATATTCAGCGGAGACACTGTTTGCGGTGTCAGGCAGATGCGCCGTCCCTTTGTCAGCGGCCACGACGAGGTATGGATCAACATCATCATAGGCAACCAGTTGGTCCGGCGTGACTATTTCATCATGAATCCGATTATCGGTTAAATCAAGGAGGCCGCGCATCAGGGTTTTATAGGCTTCTTTCGATAACTCGGCCCCCTCTTCGCGTGTTGTAAATGGCGTTTTGACAACAAAACCGCCTTTTGAACCGACCGGGACAATCAGGGTGTTCTTGGTCATTTGCGTTTTCATCAAACCAAGTACTTCAGTTCGGAAGTCATCAGGCCGGTCCGACCAGCGGATACCGCCCCGGGCGACCTTGCCACCGCGCAGATGGATACCTTCCATAAGTGCCGAGTGTACATAGACTTCATACATCGGTCGCGGTGCCGGCATTTCGATAATGCCGATTGCGCTGATTTTAAATGAAAAAAAGTATTCGGCGGAATCCCGACGAATAAAAAAATTGGTTCGAATCGTTGAGTCGATAAGATTAAAAAAAGCTCGCAGAATCTGGTCTTCATTGATATCCGAAACAGCTTCCAGCGCCGCGGACAGAGCCATGCGTATGGGCATCAATCCCTGCTCTTCACGTTCCGACATCGAGGCCCATTCCGGCCGCGGTTCAAAACGGGCCGCAAAGTAACGGTAAAGCTGGGCAGTAACCTCGGGGTTATTGATAAAGGCAAAAGCGACCCTTTTTTTGGTGAAGGGTGACACGAGCTGGAAATAGTAGTTTCGATAACCGCGGAACACGTCGACCTGACGCCAGTCAAGACCTGTCAGTACCAACAGATGGTGCAGGTAATCATTTTCGACCTGGCCCGTTCGAAGGGCCATCAATGTCTCGAGCATGTTTTCCCGGACTTCAGAGAGCGGCAGGGCATGGTCGACCCGGTTGCGGATCGAAAAAGACTTGATATAGACGGTGGTCGCGTCGATCTGTACCGTAAAATCAGTTTCATCAATGACTGTCAGATAAAGGTTTTCCAGAAATGGCATCAGCTCATTGAGGTAAGTTTCCCGGCAGCTGTAGAACTGAAGACGATAGTACTGCTCCTTGCCGCTGAATGGCCCCCAGAGATCAATGACATCATTTTCGCCCCCTAACAGTCGTTCAATGTTTTTAATATCCCGCACGGCGAACCGCGGATGAATGAGGGCTCTGTAATCAATCGCAAACGAATGACGATATTTTTCCCAGAGTTGGCTGCCTTCGGAATCACCGAGTGTTTTCTCCAGTAATTGATGAAGCTTCTGGCTCCACGGCTGGGTGATATGAGTCAATCCCCGCTCAATCTTGTCAATGTCGACAACAACTTCATCGCGATCAGGCTGGAGGTTAACGTGCAGTGACATGTAATCAGGTGAAAGATGTATGATTCGGGTAAAAACCTGTTCAACCCGGAAGTGGCGGCACAGGAAACTCTCAATCCGCGCGAGATTGTCGTCGCTGTAAAAATCTTTCGGCATGATCAGCAACAGCGTAACCCCGCGGATCGCCAGGCCCTTGGTCGGAATAACCCGGACCATCCCATGCCGGTAGAGCAGAGCAAAGGTTCTTACGGTTTCAACGATTTCCGCCTGATCCATGAAGAAGAGCTCGATCTTCGGATAGGTATTGAGGATTTCGATTATTTTGCGGTAGTCATGCGAACCTTTCGGTACCCCGAGACTGTTCAGGGCGGCCTCGATCTTCTGTCGCAGAACCGGAACGCTGAGGGTCTGGTCACTGAGCGCACTCTCCGACGGAAGTCCGATGAAACCATGTTCAAGCCAGGTTCCGTCTTCAAGTTCCTGGCGGGCGCCGAGATAAACCAGTTGTTCGGCTCGCAAAATCGGGCTGACCCGTTCAAGCACTTCGATGCCAATCTGCTCCCGACGCAGCAACAGTTGTTGAAAACGGGGATTGAACTCGGAAATCGGGCGAACCTTGCTTTTATAATTGAGAAACAGCTTTTCATAAAGGCCGAGGGAGAGACCCTCTTCCGGTACGACCAGCCGATCACCATCCTTTTCCGGACTGATCCGTAAACATCGATACGCGAACAGAGCCGAGTTATCTTCACCGAACCATTTGAAAAAATCGGCGAAACTGGAACACTGATCACATTCGGCCAGCATCTTCAGTCGTTCGACAATTGCTGCACTGTCGTCTCTGATGCCCAGTACATCCCGCATGACCTGAGCAATCTCATCCTCAAGGCCGGCCATGTTCTCGGCAGGAGACTTGTCGAGTTCGATGACGATCATCGATTCTGTCTTACCGGGTCCACTGGTCGAGTGAATTGCTGTTACCCCCTCCTGTTCACGCTCGACATTGAAAATGGGATGAGTCACAACCCTGAAATGAATGTGGCGCCGATTCAGGCACATCTGGATCGTATGAACCAGATAAGGAGCGTCGGCACAATTGGTCACGAGAAGTGAACCATCACGACCTCCCAGGGGAAGCAGAGCAACCGCAACATCCTCATTGCGGCCGTTCAGGAAATCGAACAGCGCAGAGACCCAGTCGGCCTGCTCGGAAGCCTCTGGCCTGGCCAGGTAGTAAATCGGAGTCTGGGACGCAAGCATATCGGCAAGCGTCCGGACAATCGGCCGTTTATCAGCCGGATATTTTTCATCGAGAAGAGCCAGGGTTGCCGCCCTTTTTTTCGACAGATCCTCCTGAGCTGACCGGCGATCACTCGATGTCACGATCAATTTCATTGCAGCCTCCTGAATAGATCATCTTGAATAGCAAATACTAACTGTTCTCAAACAGGTTAAGGCATGAGCTCTGATACCGCAACCAGGTGTTGCTGCTAATTGTCAAAAAACTCAATGTTTGCCAGGTTTTTTAGTTCGGCGACCCAGTTCTGAAGCATTTTGGCGGACGACTCATCCTTGATAAATTTGATAATCTGCGGGCGTGCTTCATCGATAGTGAGTGGTACGTCTTCCTCGCGCGCATCCAGTCGAATCAGATGAAAGCCGAACTGGGTGGCAACAATATTGCTGACTTCACCAACCTTGAGCGAAAACGCGACATCTTCGAACTGTTTCACCATATCACCCTTGCGGGACCAGCCGAGATCGCCACCGGCTGTCGAACTGGGACAATCGGAATGTGCGCGCGCAATTTCTGAAAAATTCTCCGGGGTCACCTCTTTTTCTATTTTCCGGATTTTCTCCAAAGCTTTCTGTTCATTCCCATCGATCAGTTTGGCGAGTATATGGCAAGTCCGGATGCGGCCGCGTCGGATCATTTTGTCCGGGTGTTGTCGATAGATTTCATCGATTTTTTCTTCCGGAGGATCAGGCAGATCGCCGATTTTCTTATCAGTCAGCAGGTTGACCGATATATCCTGGCGCAACATCCGGTGATAAGTCATCGCATCAATTCCGGCCTTTTCAAGGGTCGCATAAAACTCGTCTTCACTCGGAAAATTCGCGATGATTTTGTACTTTTCCTCGTCGATCATCTCCTCTGTAGCAACAATTCCATAAAGCAAAGCTTCCTGGTAGATCAGTTCGCGGGCCAGTAATTTCTCCATTGCCAGCTCACGCAACTCTTTCAGCTCCTGGTCGGACAGTTGATCGACCGTTTTATGCAACTGTTCAATGGCATATCCCTGGACGGCATTCTCAAGATCACTCCGTTTGATTTCAGTTCCATTAACTCTGGCAACGAGGTCAGGCATTACAATCTCCCTTATCGCTTGTAAGTATATCAAGGTCATTGGCCAACCCGGCAAATTCGGCAAGAGACAGCGTCTCGCCCCGACGGGACGGATCGATATGATTGCTCAGACAGGCGGCTTCGATCTGCTCACGACTGAATCCGGTCACTTTCATGGTATTTCTCAGGGTTTTCCGGCGTTGGGCAAAGGCAGCTTTGACAATCCGGCGAAAAAACAGTTCATCCGCAATCGGATAACAGGGTTTATCGCGACGCTTGAAAAAAACAACAATTGAGTCGACCTTTGGCGGCGGCCGAAATGCGCCGGCGGGAATAACGACAACCGGTTTCACTGAATAGTACATCTGACAAAGAACCGAAAGGATTCCATAATCACGCGTCCCCGGGTCGGCACAGATCCGGGCTCCGACCTCTTTCTGAAACATCAGAACGGCGCGATCAATGAACTCGCGGTGGTCGAGAAGTTTAAAAAGGATCTGGCTCGAGATATTGTAAGGCAGGTTCGCAACGAAAACATACGGCGGGGCCTTGAGAACTGCTTTCCAGTCAAAAGCCAGAGCATCTCCGGCATGAATAATCAGGTTTTCATCCCGGCGTAATTCGAGACGTTCGATCAGGTCACGATCGAGTTCCATGACCTCCACGCGGTCGGCCCCGGCAAGAAGATGATCGGTCAGTGCACCAAGCCCGGGACCGACTTCCAGCACCGATTCTTCTTTTTTGATATCAGCAGCATTCAGGATATCGTCGATATATTTCCTTTCGTGCAGGAAATGCTGACCGAATTTCTTTTTGGTCCGGTAAAACGTATCCATTGTATTTTATTGACCCGCCTTTTTTTTACGCGGCCAACGGGAAATTCTGATCGTTTTGATGTAGGGAATAAAACGGATGGTCAGGGCATAGGAGATCGAACCGAAAAGAATCGCAAACAGAATACTGCCGACCAGCAGAGGCAGCAAAATATCCCAACTAACCTGACTGAGTGTATCGAAACTGTATTCCGTCGGCAGAGTCAGGCGCTCCATTCCGAGCAACAGTCGTCCGAATTCGTATTCGGCGGCATAGATGAATGGAGCGGTCAAAGGGTTTGTGATCCAGACACCGAGAACGGCGGCCAGTTTATTTTCGCGAAAAAGCCAGGCACAGAAGAAACCGATCGGCATCTGCACGCCAAAGGTTGGGGTCATGCCGATAAAAATCCCGAGAGCAAAGCCCTTGGCGATCTCCTCAGGGGTACCGTGGAGCCGGATAAAGCGGAGCAGATTCAATTTTGTCTGTCGCACCAGCGACCAGCGACGCCACATCGATAAACGACCTCCGTTTACTGACCAGCCTGATCAAGCGGCCAATTGGCAACGGCATTCATGCCTAAATCACCGATGGCTCCGTTTTCCAGATAATGATCGGCAGCAACTCCTAGCATTGCAGCGTTATCGGCACAAAGAGCCGGTGACGGGAAATAGACTAAACAAGAACTTTGCTCTGCAGTTGCCTGCATCCGATGACGTAAGCCGCGGTTGCAGGCAACGCCGCCGCAGACGACAATCCGTTCAAGCTGATGCTCCTTGGCCGCCCGGAAGGTCTTGGCGACCAGGACATCAATAACCGCAGTCTGGAACGATGCGGCGAGATCCTGAAGCTGTTGCTCATTCTTCACCGGTTGCGAAACGACAAAATTTCTGACTGCTGTTTTGATGCCGCTGAAGCTGAAATCAAGCCCCTTGTGCAGCATCGGTCGCGGGAAGTTGATTGCCTCAGGGTTCCCCCCGGCAGACAATTCATCTATCCTGGCACCACCCGGGTAACCGAGCCCAAGGAGCTTGGCAACCTTGTCAAACGCTTCGCCAGCCGCATCATCTCTGGTCCGGGCAAGGGTGCGATACTGACCTATCCCGTCAACCCGGTAGAGGTGAGTATGACCACCGGAGACTGCAAGAGCAAGAAAGGGAAACACGATTTCATGTTCCAGCAATGCGGCCAGAATGTGCCCTTCCATATGATGCAAACCGACAAAAGGGAGCTTTTTCGCTAAAGCTATCGCCTTGCCAGCCGAAAGGCCAACGAGCAGGGCGCCAATTAGCCCCGGACCACGGGTCATGCCGATACCTTCAATATCATTGATCGTCAATCCCGCCTTTTCAAGCGCTTGGTCAATGACCAGGGTAATTGATTCGACATGGCACCGAGAGGCCAGTTCGGGGACTACCCCGCCGAAGCGGGAATGAATGTCGATCTGGGAGGAGACAATATTCGAAAGGACCCGTCGACCGTCCTTTACGACAGCCGCAGCCGTTTCATCACATGAAGATTCAATCGTCAATACAAGCATAAAAGCTGATGTAATTTCACGACCTGGGTCGCAACTCCATTAAATCAAAGGAGATTCGCCGCAAGTTCTGCAAGGCAGGAGCGTTCTCCTTTGCTCAAAATAACATGCCCGGCGATGTCCTGTTCTTTGAATTTTTCAACAACATAAGTCAGGCCGTTGCTCGATGAGTCAACATAAGGGTTGTCAATCTGGTAAGGATCACCGGTCAGAACAATCTTCGTCCCTTCACCGGCCCGGGTGATAATGGTCTTGATTTCATGTGGCGTCAGGTTCTGAGCTTCATCAACAATCAGATACTGCATCGGAATCGAGCGCCCGCGAATATAGGTCAATGCTTCAATTTCGAGGAGACCAAGCTCGACCAGTTCCCGGTAGCCCCGTTTTCTTTTACCTTGCTCATCAACCGAACCGAGCAGTAATTCGACATTATCGAAAATCGGCTGCATCCACGGCGCAAGTTTCTCTTCAACATCTCCGGGAAGGAAACCGAGGTCCTTGCCGAGAGGAAAAACGGGGCGCGAAACCAGGAGCCGGTTGTATTGGCCATCGTCCGCCGACTTGAGCAGTCCGGCAGCAATCGCCAAAAGAGTTTTCCCGGTCCCGGCCTTGCCGACCAGAGTTACCAGCTGAATATCCTCATTCAACAGCATGTCCATGGCGAACTGTTGTTCTCGATTACGCGGGTGGATTCCCCAGACGCCCTCTTTCGGCACCTTGATCAGGGCCACAACGCGCCGCATCGTGGCATCAAAACGCCCGAGAGCCGTGTGTGACGGATTGGCCGCATCGGCCAGGGTCAGACACTGGTTGGGCAGATAGTCACCATCCAGATCAATAAAACCGTCATTGTAAAAACGGTCGATCGCATCTTTATCGACGAGAACATCTTTCGTGCCGGAATATAGTTCATCGATCGAAACCTTGTCCGATTCGTAATCCTCGGCGATCAGGCCAAGAGCATCTGCCTTGATCCTGAGGTTTGTATCCTTGGTAACAAAGACAATACCCTTGCCACCTTCAGCCTTGAGGTCGAGCGCGACCGCCAGAATCCGATTGTCACCGCGATCATCCTGCAATTCCGGCGGAAGGCGCTTCAGCGAATTTTCAGTAAAAAGAAGTACCCGCAGAATACCACCCGATTCGATCCTGACCCCTTCAAAAAGACGTGATTTCTTCCGTAAACCATCGAGGAAACGGGAGACATGCCGGGCATTGCGTCCGGTCTCACTCTGATCCTTTTTGAAACGGTCGATTTCCTCGATCACGGTGATCGGAATAACGACATCATTATCCTCAAACTTGAACAGAGCCTGCGGATCATGCAACAACACGTTTGTATCGAGCACATAAATTTTTTTCATATCAAAAAGGCACCCGTCTATCGATCATAATCGAGGAGCTCAATCCCCTCAGCGGTCGCCAGCATTTTAATATTAACCGGATAATCTTTGCCCGGAACATTCCGTTTACCTTGAAGAATAGCTTCGCCATAAGTATTCAGCATGTCAACAATCTGTTCCGGTGACTCTTCGATAATAAATTTCTGGTAAATACCGGTGCGCATCAGATCTTCGCGCGTCACTGCCTTTTCCGGCGGCAAGGCACATGCGGCTAAAGCAAAAACAAGCACCAGAACTGATAAAACGAATTTCTTCATCATCTCCTCCATGATCAGGATGACATTTCTATCGCGTAATTTGCCCAAGGGCATCAACAAGTTTTTCAATATCGTCCGTACTGTTGTAATAGCCGGGGCTGACCCTGACCGTACCACGCGGAAACGACCCGATTGTACGGTGCGCATCCGGAGCACAATGCAGACCAACCCTGACCATAATATCGTATTCATTATCAAGACGGAAACCAATTTCAGCAGGATCGAAATTTTTACAATTAAACGAGACGGCACCACCATGATTGGCAACATCACTCGAACCGTAAATAGCGACATCATCCAGCGAACCCAGACCATCAAGCAGCAGCTGCAAAAGAGATTGTTCATGTTCCCGGACGGATGCCAGTCCGATCTCATTAAGATACTGAACACCAGCCAGTAAACCAGCGATCCCGGGCGTATTCAACGTCCCACTTTCAAACCGCTCCGGCATTTCTGCAGGCTGCGCCCCTGACTGCGACAGCGTACCGGTACCACCGTAGATCAGCGGCTCAAGCTGAAGCCCCGGTTTTACGTACAAAACGCCAACCCCGGGTGGACCCATCAATCCCTTGTGGCCGGCGGTTGCGAGGAGGTCTATCCCCGATTCCCTTAGCGAAATCGGCAACAGACCGGCACTCTGCGCCGCATCGACCAGAAGAAGAATATCATTGTCACGACAGTATGCGGCGACCTGCTCAACCGGCTGAACCGAACCGGTCACATTGGAGCAATGGGTCATCACAACAAGCCGGGTCGGTTTCCGGCAGGCGGCGATAATATCGGCGGCAGCTATAGTCCCGGACGGGTCTGCCGATACTTTCTCGACTACGACACCCCGGTCCTGCAATGCATGCAGCGGTCTGAGCACTGAATTATGTTCCATCGTCGTCGTGACGACCCGGTCACCGCTGCCAAGTAACCCGAACAACGCAAGATTGATCGATTCGGTCGCCCCCGAGGTCAAGATGATCCGGGCGGAATCATCAACTGCAAAAAAATCTGCCAGTGCTTCCCGGGCGTCGAATACCATTCTGGCCGATTCAACCGACATGCGATGACCACCGCGACCAGGATTGGCACCATAATTACGAAAAGCATGATCCACGGCGCGGTATACCGCCTCCGGCTTTGGAAATGAGGTTGCAGAATTATCAAGATAGATTGACATAAATTATCGAGGACCCTTACACATCGGATCGATCCCGCCGGCAATATCGAGAACTTGAGACAGACCACGGCAACCACCAAAACATATCCCGTAATCCTGGCAGCCGGAGCATCCTGCCGGTTCCGCGGCCACCGCTCGACGAATCCCGGCACGCTTGGCGGATGCCCAGATCGTTGCGAAAGATGAGTCGAGCAGCGAACCGAGACGACTTGGCCAGGTTATACAGGGCCAGACAGCGCCGTCGAAACGGATATGGGCGAGGCTGTTGCCGGCCTGGCAGCCACCATATTCGCTGCGGCTCTCCGAACGTTCCGGGGCCAGCAACTCCCAGAGAAAAAGATCGTGAATTTCAAGCTGACAAGCACCCTTTTCATGTCCTTTTGCGGAGATTTCTTGTCTGAAGTTTTCAAGATCATCCGGTCGCAGCGCCCGGTCGGAAAGGGCCTGGAAATTATTATCAATTCTGACATTAGGCAATTTAAACCGGGGAAGTTCCAGGTTGCAACATAGCTCGTAAAGCGACAACAGAAATTCAATATTATTACGACCCGGAACCAGGGACAGCCCTGGATTGAACCCGGCGTCACGCACTTCCCGGATGACGTTTTCAATAGCCTGCTCATCAGGTTGGCCGTCGGTACAGAAAGGTTCGGCCCGAAGCAACAACTCAGCACCATGCAAGGAATGGTCGGAAAGAACGAAGATTTCATCCGGAGTGCCATCAAGCATTAATGTCAACCCGCAGCCATGGGCACTGAGTTGAGCGGCAATCTTGAATATCTGCGGATGCAGCAACGGCTGTTCTTCGAGCAGAACAAAAAAAGGTCGGGCCTCGATCAAACGCTGCAAAACGGTCGTGACAGTTTCATCCGCAGCGGCGTAGCCGGAACCGAACAGATCCCAGGTTACCCTGATCGGGTTTTCAAGACTTCCTAATGTCATGGCCAAAACAAAACAAGGGGCAGCAAGTCGCTACCCCCTGTAAAATCAGCAGGGATGGACGTTCGATGAACCAACTACTCGCGGTTTCTGATATTTCCTCATCTTATGCCTCCTTTTTAACGGTTAACGAATGGTTTATTTCCAGCAGTGCGGGTCGGGTTCGCTGAAATCACCGGTCGTTGCAAAAGCCCTGGCTGTGCAGCCGCCCATACAGGATTCAAATGAACCGCAATCGCCACATTTCCCTTTAGCTTCCTTGTTGCGCATCTTGTTGAGGATCGGTGAATGATACCAAAGCTCATCAAAATCGTCCGTCAGGATATTCCCGACCACGAGCGGAATAAAGCCACAAGGCGTGATATCGCCATTCGGTCTCAGATGAAGTGAAAGCTTACCACAGCTGCTCCCCTTGACCAACGGGTTTTCACTGTATTCCGGCAGTGACGCGATGACCGGATCGTCAAATGAGATATCAAGGTCATCGGTTTCGGCCTTAACCTGCAGCGCCTCGACATAAAAAGCCTTCCACTCTTCCGGTGACAGATCAAGATCTTCCCGGTTTTTGAAGCCGCGCCCCGAACACTTGAAATTGTGCAGATAGACCTGGTCGACACCATGTTCCCGTGCCAGATCAAGCAGTCCTCTAAAATCCCGGTAGTTGATGCGGGAGATGACCGAGCTCATCGTCGTTCGGACACCGGCCCGACGCAGCGCGTCAAGAGCACCCGTCGCCCGGTCGAAAGAACCGGCCATACAGCGGAAGTCGTCGTGCAATGCCGCGTCAACGCTGTCGACACTGATGCCGACACTCTTGAACCCCGAATCCTTTATCCGGGCGGCGGCCGTATCATCGAGAAGCCATCCGTTGGAATTCATCGAGACGTTGAGACCTTTTGACGAGGCATAGGTAGTTAATTCGAAGAGATCTTCCCGGATCAACGGTTCGCCGCCGCCAAAATTAATGAACGGAACCTGTTTTTCGGCAAGAATTTCAACGATTCTTTTATTCTCGGCCGTCGTGACCTCCGGGACCGATTCATCGCGGCTGTAACAGTGGATACAACTGAAATTACAGCGAAATGAGAGCGTCCAGTTAAAGGTCAGCGGCGCCGAAAAGAGTTCGGTAATATCAGTCGACATAATTCAGCCATCCCCTTTCAACGAGATCTTTGATAAACGCATCGACATCAGCAACAAGCTCATTGCGATCCACACTAAATTCTGCGGCCAGGGTATCGGCAATCGCATCACGATTACGCGTCCCGTCACACATCTGCCAGATTGAGCCACCAACATAATTGAGCTGATGCATCGTTCCGGCAACGACCAGAATCACCGTCCCCTGCTCGTCTACATCTTCACCCGCTTCAAGAGCGGCTATAACCTCAGCCTCCCGTTTGGCTTCGGTCCGCCAGACAATTTTGGGATCCCGTACAATATTTTTCAATGTCATGCCTTTCGATTCAACCGGGTCCGTCAAAGCGGAACCCGTTCACGGTATACAAGTGTGTTCAGCAGAATAAAGGCCAGACCGGCAAGAACAGCAATTTTGCCATAAATTCCGACACCGGCAGCAGTCGCTGCTATTCCCCAGGCCTGAACAAGGCCGCCACCAACAAGCATGCCGACAACGACCATCCCGGCGTCACTGTCGCCCTCACCCGCCTTTATCATCTGCCGGAACGGACAACCGCCAATAACAACCGACAACCAGCCGACAAGAAGCATCCCCAGAAAGCCCCATACAAATTCCTGGTGAGCTCCCGGTTGACCGTAATACCCCAAATTGAAACCGCCGGAAAGAACGCTTGTTGAAACCGCGACAACAAAGAATGCCAGCAGACCCCACGCGAGAGGCGCGCGTGGCCCCATCAGAAACAGATCACGGATGCTCGCCGTGATACAGAAACGGCTCCGCTGAGCGAGAAAACCGAGCAGAAGACCGGCCCCGAGGGAAATAAGCAGTGGCGCATGCAAGGAACCACTCCCGGTGACTGAATTCCGGATAAAACCGGGCTGAAATATGGAAAAAAAGAACAGAAGCAGAAACAGGCCGGGAATCCATAAGCCGCTACCTCCGCGCTGCTCCCGGGCGCGGCCGAGATGAACGCCGGCAGTCAGGGCCCTGATTCCGAGCCAGACGCCGGCTGCCAGGCCGGCGAGTCCGGAAAAAGCGGTCAGGTCGCCGGCGGTCAGGCGGAGAAAAAGCTTGATCGGGCAGCCGATAAAAACCGCACAGCCGACAATCAAAAAGACTCCGGAAACGAATCGGGGCAATGCCGCGCTGCCACCCCTGGAACGGAATTCACCGAGCAGCCGCGAACTGATAACAGCGCCAAAAATAAAACCGGTCAATTCGGGCCGGAGGTACTGCATCCTCACATTGTCATGCAGACCGATCGCCCCGGCGCTGTTTTCAACAAAACAGGAGACACAGACCCCGGAATTGTCAGGATTCCCCCAGACCGCGAGCATGACCCCGAGCAGTCCAAGCAAACCGCCCGACAATGTTATCATCCAGAAATGGCGATCAAATACCGGCATATTATTCACACCCTCCGGCCAGGCGGCTTTGCAGGTAATAGGTTTCCTTCAATGCTTTTTCAAGACCCGATGTCCGGTTGTTCTGCATTGATGATTTAATGGCCGGGATCGCCGACTCGACCAGCCGCCCAATCTGTTCACGGCGGTTCAGACTGCTGTTGGCATCGACATAGTCGCCGTTCATCTTGACAGCTTTTGCATACTGGGCGATACCTTCGTTCAGGACGCCCTGACTGACCAGAATTGATCCACGCAGAATGAAGATATGCGGCTCCCCGGGAAATTCCTTTTCCAAATCCTGCAATTTCAAAAGCGCTTCCGGATAGCGTCCGGCCTGCATCAAGCTCTCCACCGGCTGAAAAGAGTCGATCAGGAAAGCCGACCGCGCCCGTTCCTGCATCGCCCGCTCAACAGCCAGATTCTGTTTCGGCAGTGACATGGAGTCATCGGAACCGATAAAACCTCCGAGCAGCAGCCCGATACCGACCAGGCAGGCGGCAAGTCCGAGCAGTATCAATTTATCAAACAGATCTTTAAACAATCAGAACTCCTGATATGGCGGCATGTTGGCGTTTCTGGCCATACGCCGGATCGGGTCATAATCACTGTCACTCAGCTGTTCAAAACCACTGATCCAGGCTGAATCGAGCACCTTGAGCGTCTCACCATTATACTTAACAGTTGTTTCCGGGGTGATGGCAAGCAGAGCTTTGCGGAAACGGCTGACCATTTCCTCCGGAATCGAACTGGCAGCGCCAAATGTGCAATAAGGGATGACCTCACTCTGGGCAACGATATTGAAATCATCCGGCGAAATCCGACCATCCCGGGCCATCAGTTCAAGATCAAGGGCCGGTGCTGCGGCAACGTCATATTCACCGAAATAAACGCCGTAGACGACCTTTTCATGTTTGAACGAACCATGCGGAATCGCGTAATACTCAAGATCAATTTCGGGATCGAAACCGGCATTCAGCATCAGATCATACTGGGCTAGATACCCTGACGGCGCCAGCTGCGGGCCGAACACCATCCGCTTCCCTTTAAGGTCTTCGATCCTTTTGATGCCGCTCCCTTTTCTTGAGATGATTGTTCCGGCTGTCCGGGCACCGTACTGGCCACGCTTCTCGGTGGCGATTAATTGCATCTGCCGGTTTTCCTTGAGCATGATGTACAGCAACGAATTGCTGTGGCCGAACTCGAATTCCCCGGCCGCGAACCGTTCGGAGAAATCCTGGGTATCGACCGGTACAACCTTGAAATCGATATCGAGCTGTTCCGACAGGTAAGCGGTCAACGGTGAGAAACGTGCAACCGTCTCGACCTCACTGTTGCAGTTCATATAACCGATGCGCATCACCGGGCGTTCCTTCACCTGGTCGCATCCCACCGAGACGAACAGAAACAGGGCCGGAACCAGCCAGCTGGCTCTCCGTAATATTCCGCACATACATTAACCTTTCATTGGGCAAGCGGTTCTTCGAGCAGGCCATTGATCATGACCCGGCCGAGCCCTTGACGATCATCACCGTCCCGTATCATGGCCGAAAGAACATCCTTGTCAGAAGTCCCCCACCAGTTGGCCTCAACCGTAAAATCGCGGTCGCCATCATTGATCAATCCGTATTCGCCGTTATCAATAATCTCGTTATCAGCAACAATCGCCTGCGAATTAATAACGCGCAGCCCGGCCCTGCCGTTGGCAACGATCCTGTTCAGCTTAATGGAAACAGGTGATTCCTCGAGATAGAGCCCGTGTTCCCGATTGTTCTCTACAAGATTGTGCATGAAACTTCCCCGGGTCCGCTGCAGGTAAACGCCCCGTCGATTATCACGCACCACATTGTCGGTTAAGGTAATCTCTGAATCACGGAAGTTGGCACCATTGACCAGATTGTTTTCAATAATCGAATGACTCATCTGCAATGTGCTGTAAACGCAACGCAGACCCCAGTATCCACCCCGGATCTCGATCGTATCGAGTTCTACAGAAGAATCGCGGAACTGGATGCCGTTGAAATTGTCTTCGAACCGACAATTGACAAGAGAAACCGTCGACTCCTGGAACTGAGCGCCGCGCTGATTGTAACGGAACTGCGAATGTGCCAATCGGGCTCTGGCGAAATGAGCATGGAAACCGCGATAACCATATTCGAAAAGACAATGTTCAAAACGGTTTTCATCGTTCGAAGCCATCATGTTGATTGCACCCCAGTCACCCGGAACCGGATCTGCTTCAGCCGACGTGAAGATTATTGGCCGTTCAGCAGTGCCGAGCGCCAGGAATCGGCCCTGAACAAAAAGCTCATGCGTACCGATTCCATCGTTATTGCTGTCCCTGCGGGTAAATCGGACAATCGTACCGGGCCGGACCTGCAACGTCACGTCGGGTGCCACCGTTACAATACCATCAATCAGGATGTCACCTTCCCAGATCGTGTCCTGCCAGAGTGTCTGCTCGCCCGTGTAAAGGGTTTGAGCGTTAGGTGTCAGCGGCAATAGAATAACCAGAGATAACACAAGCATTAATATTCTCATCGCCGCTCTCCACCAGGATTCTTGAGCAGAAGCACGTCGCGATGATTACCTTTGATCACGGTCGGGTCATACGGGATCGCTGCAGGCACAACAAGACCGATATCATTACCACTCACGATGTTACGATCGATATAGGGGCGACTGCTGGAATCAACTACAATGCCTTCCTCATCATTGTCGACGATCGTATTGCTTTTCAGGTACGCACGACAATCATTCCAGCAAAAGACACCCCCTTCGCCGTGCATAATTTCATTATCGAGGATTTTGGCTGCCCCACCCTGCGAAATGATGCCGTAGCGGCTTCCACTGATTTTATTGCCAATGATCTCAGGTGATGAATCGATAATGTAAACACCGGTCTCAGCGGCAAGAATCTCCGAATTGTGCACAATCGAACCTGTTGTGCGATCGAGAATAATTCCGGCCCAGCCTGGCTCGCGCACATCAAAAGCCCTCTCCGGGATAAATCTGACCGGTGACTGCGGCTCGCCGTTGACGATCAACGTCCCCCGAACGATGATTTCAGTCAGTGGCGAGAGGCATTCCGGGTCGATCTTTGTACTCTGTGAATCACGGACTAGCACAGTGGTTCCGGGTTCGAAAGTCAATGTACTCCCTTTCGGGACCAGCAAGTCGGATGAAACAAGAAGATAACCGCGGAAGTTGTTGTGGCCGGCTAAAACGCCAGCAATTTCGAGCGGCGCATCGGCACTGCCGCCGCGCACCAGATGTCCGCAGCCGGCAAGGACAAAGACACAGATCAAGGCTGTTGCCAAGCGCTTCATATCCACCTCTGCTGCATCATGAAACGCCGGGCGACGACCATTGGCGGTTCACCTGCTTCGACCTTGCGACGCATGTTTTGAACGATATCCGGTGTTAACAGACGCTGCAATTTTGTCAGCGCCGGAGCAACCGTCGTAAATTGGATATTATCGAGGATGCGGGGTCCGGAAACAAGATAAGGCAAACCCGTTACCTCCATAACGACGTTGATGTCCGGTTCTGATCGCTCGGCAAATCCGTAATCGAGTCGTTCAGCGCTTATTTCCGCGATGAGATCCTTGCCGGCAAGGTCGACCCGCTCGGTCTCGACCCCGGTTTTCTCCTTGATATAAATTGAAACGATTGATGTCAGAACCCGCCCGTTCGCATCTTCCGGGACCCCCAGGAAAAGCTTTGGCCCGAAGCAGGCACTGACCGTTCCGGCTGCCAGACAAAAGACAAGAAGAATAAGAAATATTTTCAGCGTACGAACAGCCATTCGAATACCGTTGCCAGATAAATTGAAAAGAGTAGAGATACACCGACGAGTGAGGCTGTAAAATAAGCGTTGTCGGTTGTTCCGTCAGACCGCTGCGATGACTTGAAACTGACCACGCCGGAGACAAGGAGTCCAACCAGCAGCACCAGCAGGATGATCCACTTGAGAACATCAAGCGGCAACAAGACGCCCGGAGCCGAAACCGTCTGGGTGACATTTATTGCCAGAAACGATTTTATACCACTCGGGTCACTTAAGGCCAATCCAAGATAACCGGCCTTGGCGTTAATCTTGACCAATGCCAGGACCGCATGAGCCGCCAGAATCAACGGGATGTATGACAAAGCAAGGCGACCAAGATTCTTCCAGAAACGTTCCTCAACCGGTGCCGGGAGGCCTGGCTGCGGCTCCACGCCGGTCTGAAATGTCGATCGGATCTGACCAAAACGGTAAACGAGATAACCGGGCAGCATCAGCAGCAACGGCATGATCAGGGCAATCCAGATAACCGCCAGAACATAAAATCCACTCTCCTGCCAACCGAGCATCCGGGCGGTCTGTTCCGGCAACCAGTAAACGAGATCGCGCAATTCAACGTAGACCTTGCTGAAATTGGCAGTCAACAGGCCGAGCAGAGCGACAAAGAAGAAGGTTTCACCCGGACGCAGCCCCGTCGAATAGAGATCGGAAAGCCAGGGCCGGAAACCGACTTTGACATTATCCTTGTCGCAATTCTGCAGGCAGGTGAGGCAGAGAGTACAGTCGGCACTGTCAGCGATTTCGGAAGGAACGAGATTGACCGGACAGCCATCGAGCCGCCGGTGACGATAGACAACCGTCGAGCCGAGTCGATGCTGCTGCCATTCGGTCGGTTCGGAAATACACCGCTGCGAAGCACAGCCGCCACAGACGTCGCGATTGACGACTCTCAGTTGAAACGGTGCGATCCGGGCGTAGAGGCCGAAAACAGCGCCGGCCGGACACAACAGAGTGCAAAATGCCCGTTCCCGGAAAAACAGGCCGATGCCGGCGGCCAGAACAATACATAACGCAAGCAGAGTAGCCGTATAATCGGGATAACGATGTATCGCCAGGAAATAAATCATCAACTGCAAAACAATCAGTACAAGTGTTACCGGGATAAAGTTCCGCAACCATCCGGGCAACGCCAGGCGGAAACCGAGACGGGAGGTTAATCCGTTCAGCCAGCCGAGCGGACAGACAGCACACCAGCCACGGCCAAACAGCATCGCGATAAAGACCACGCCCATAATCCACCAGACCCAGAAAAGATGATTGGTCAGGTTGGTGTACATCAACGGATCACGAACCTCGAGTCCGGCAATCCGGTGCTGATGCCAGCCCCAGGCGGCCATTGCGACAAGCAGGACAAGACAGGTCGATCGGAGCAGACGCCATGTCCACACCGACTTTAAAACCGGGCCAATGTATTTTATGCGTAAAAGATTATCCATCTCGATCCTGTTTTAATGATACACGCTGTATGGTTCGACCATTTCTCCGTGGGCATCACGGTAGAAAACTGTTGTTCCCTGGATAACCGACAGTGAACGGGCCGACCATTCGCGAACAACCATAATTTCATCATTCAGTGCCTTCTCGAGCACGGCGACCGAACGCTGAGTCCCGATCGGACCAAGTGCCATGGCGGCATTCATGCGAACCTCCCAATCTTCGTCGTTCAACCCGTCTATCAACGCCTTTTCAGCCCGGGCATCGCGCAGCTTGCCGAGAGCGAGAATAGCATCCTTTCGGTTCGGACCCTCGACCTGATTGAGCAGGACATCGAGTGACCGTTTATCACCAATATCGCCAAGAGCCCGGATCGCCGCCCCAGCCGCCACATGGCCTGCCGCGGGAATAAAAGCGATCAGTGGCTCAACCGCAGACCGGTTGAACTTGATCAGGGCCCCGGTCGCATAATGGCGGACCACAGCTTCCGGATCTCCGAGGGCGTGCAGCAGGTGTTCGATGGCGTCCTCTTGCCGAATTTCACCAAGCGCCCAGGCCGCAACATATCGTCTTTTCAGCTCCTTATTGCGCAATACTGCGGAAATCGGTTGAACCGCTTTTTCAACGCGCAGTGTCCCAAGGGCCGCAATGATACGTTCACGCTGGGCCCGATTGTCGGTCTGTACCGAAGTCAGCAGAGCATCAATCATCGGCTTTCCGATATCGACGATCATCGGATAAACCTTCTCTCCAAGGCGGTTTTTATCGACACCGAGCATTTCAACCAGCTGTCGAGAGGCTTCGGCATCTCCCATTCGGGCCTTTTCAACATACGCATCCAGATCGATTGGCCCCTGCTGCTGACAGGCGACCAGGATAAGCATCAAGAGAAAACAGATAATTATCTGAAACAATCGCATTACCAGACCTTGGTTACCGTAATATTGACATCCTGCAGGATTTCGCCTTCCTTGACAATGACCGCTGAAGGTTCAATTGTCCCCTGATCGTAGCGGCCATAGAGATCACCCAGTTTCGGTGGCCCCCCGAATTTGTCGCGAGCCGCTAGATAGTAGGTCCCGCCTTTCGGCAGGTAAATAAGATACTTGCCGTCGGGTGTTGTCTTTTCGGACACGTATTTCGGACGCTCGGACATCTGGACATGGTCATAGACATGAACCCGGGTCCCCTCAAGCGGGTTGCCGTCGCTATCAAAAATCGTTCCGGAGATACCGGTCTTGCCCGCCTCCAGCTGTTCACTCAATCGCCGCGAATCTCCGACCTTGACCGGTGCGACAATCGTCAGGGACGACAGGTTATCCTCGACCTTCAGATTGATAAATTCACTCCGGTTATCACCTGACACAACCGGTCCGTTCGCCTGGCCCTCCTGCCGTTTCCTGGCAACAACGACATACTCACCGGGAGGCAGCGACAGATCGAAGTGGCCGTCCGGACCGGTTGCCGGTGACACGGCAAAAGCAGGACCGTACAGATCCATCCCTTTTTCATAAATGTACAGATAAGTTCCTTCGAGCGGAGCCAAGATCTGCCCCTGAACCTTTTTCAATCCGGTGTTGTCAGTGACGCCTGAACTGCCGGAATCGCTACAAGAGACAAGGGTAATAGCAACAAGAATTAATACCGGAACAAACAGCCTGTTCATTTTCATTTAACATCCCCCCTGGGAAGTTGTGTTTTTGCCATCAGTACAAGTTTTTCTTCGGTTGAAGAAGCATAATGCTGATCAAGTGTATTATCCATAATCGACAACCCGTAGGAGACACCTTGCTCATCTCCGGGGACAAATACAACATCACGCCGGTCGCCGGTATCGAGAGCCCGTCTCAGCACGACAGTCCAGCCGCCGTCACGATATTCTGATGTTGCCCGGATATCGGCGCGACCGGCAACCGGAGGATCAACGAGATATCCCGGAGCAACCGATCCGGAAAGGCGGAAAGCGGATGCAATCGGCTGCTCATCATAATCGTAAAGAGGTGCATCTCCTTGGACAAAAGGTTCCCTGCCTGATTGCGCATACACCGAGTTCGGATGGAATATATCACCCGGAACATCCGGCTCCATTGATTTCATGGTGAGATAGCGATCATCGACAAAACCGGCCCGGCCAGTCCGGTCTGCTTTCCAGTTCCAGAGATCAACAAGACTGTTCTCACGGGCCAGCCGCATCCGATTGCGGGCGTGGAAATTGGCACCGGAGACGCCAAAATCCTCAATATGGCAGGCGTAGGAGCAGGAAAACTGCGGGAACGAACCCTGGGCATCCCACATCATCCCAAAACCATCCTCAAATCCAGGTCGGGCTGACCAGTCTTTACCATCGTACTGCCACTGGCGTAGATGATCATCACGTGTCGGATCACTCCACGACAATCGAATATAAAGATCTCGAGCGGTATAAAAAGCCCGCAAGTCAACGACAACCGGATCGGGGAGCGCTGCCCCGTGATGACAGGATGCGGTCGAGGTGTGAACCGTATCTTCATCAATAGCGCCAAGCCGCGACGGCATATTGCGAAAACCGCCGCGTACCGCAACCTGGCGCGGCAACGCTGTCATCCAGTCATTTTCGGTCGGCGCATGGTCAAGTTGCAGAGCGTATAGCCGATCAACCGGCACTTCACGGCAACCGGTCGAACCGATCAGCAGAAAACCGACGCCGGCCAAAAGAGCAAGGAACAAACCCGACAGAATCTTTCGACCTGTATCATTTCTACGCAAAAGTCTCATATCAAGACAAGATCAAAGAGCAAATTGCGTACCAGTGTCAAAAATAAAAAAAACCGCAAAATACGACACTTGCGGTGACCTGCATGTAAATTTAGACAAGTTTTTGTCAATCCGGTCTTAAACGAGACCGTATTTTTCCATTTTATACCGTAGAGTAGTCCGCTTGATACCGAGAGCATCTGCGGCCCTCGTCTGCGAATTTTCATGACGCCTTAACGTCTGCAGAATGAGCTGCCGCTCAAGATCCTCAAGCAGTTCGGTCAGGTTTCCATCACGATCAGGAATATCGACACAAATCTTTTCATCCCCCTGCAGGGATTGCGGAAAGTCGTGTGGCGTCAGGGTTTCCCCTTTTGCCAGAACAACCGCCCGTTCAATCACGTTCTGCAGCTCGCGGACGTTTCCCGGCCAGTCATAGGCGAGCAGACAACTGATGGCCCGGGGCGAAAGATCATTGATCTTTTTTCCGGTATCAGCCGAGTAGACATCAAGAAAATGCCGGGCCAGACCTTCGATATCCTCACGCCGATTGCGTAGCGGCGGCATGTGAATATTAACAACATTCAGCCGGTAGTAGAGGTCGTCCCGGAAATTCCCTTCCTTGACTTCCCGCTCGAGATCCTTGTTGGTTGCGGCGACAATCCGGACATCACAACGAATTGTTCGGGAACCGCCGACCCGCTCAAATTCCTGTTCCTGAATCACCCTGAGCAGCTTGACCTGGGACGATGGAGTCATCTCGCCGACCTCATCGATAAACAGGGTGCCGCCATCCGCCAGTTCAAAGCGACCCTTTTTCGCATTCATCGCACCGGTAAAAGCCCCTTTTTCATGACCGAACAGTTCACTTTCGATCAGATTCTCGGGCAGGGCTGCGCAATTCAGTACGATAAACGGATTGTCCTTGCGCGCCGAATTATAATGAACGGAACGGGCAATCAGTTCCTTGCCGGTACCACTTTCGCCGGTAATCATCACATTGGCATTCGAAACAGCGACCGAAGATGCCATATCGAAAACAGCCTGCATCCGTTCCGACTGACCAACGATCCCGGAAAACCTGTACCGACCTTCAAGCTCCTGGTGCAGGTATCGATTCTCGGCAAGCAGCCGCTCTCTTTCGAATGCCTTGGCAACGGTCAGTCGAATCTCGTCGTTCTCGAACGGTTTGGTGATATAATCGTAGGCACCGGCGCGCAAGGCCTGAACCGCGCTCTCAACAGTTCCGTAGGCAGTGATCACAATGATCGGCAGATCCGGATTGAACTCCTTGAGTGCCTGCAACAGCTGGAGGCCGTCCATTTCCGGCATTTTAATGTCGGTAATAACCAGGTCGAACTGCTCGGACTCGGCAAAGCGCAAAGCCTCGACTCCGCTGGCGGCCGCTACCGGATCATAACCGTACTTGGTCAACACCCGGCCCAGGAGCTTACGCATCCCGGCCTCATCATCGACTATAAGAATTTTCTCGCCGGCCATAATTCAGCAGCCCTGAACGTAGCATACGCGATTTTTACCCAACGCTTTGGCCTTGTACAACATATCATCAACGACTTTGAGAAGATCCGTTTCGTTTTCGCCATCGCGAGGAAAGGAGGCGGCACCGGCACTGATGGTGATTCCATGGTCACAAATAGCGCTGAGCGCACGCTGTGAATCTGAATTAACCGCATCAAGAATCCGTCTGGCGGCTTTCAAAGTCTGGGTAATCCCGACTTCAGGAAGTAAAACGATAAATTCTTCACCACCATAGCGAAATGAGATATCACTATCGCGCAATGTTTCTTTAAGAATCTTACTGATGACCGTCAACACCTGGTCGCCGTTCGGATGGCCATAAGTGTCGTTAAAATGTTTGAAGTTGTCGATATCGAACATGACGACTCCAAGTTTTTTATTATAACGGCGGGCTCTCGCTATCTCCTCCTTGAACAGAATTTTGAACTGGCGATGATTGTACAGGCCGGTCAAGCCATCGGTACAGGCGAGTTCCTGGGTCTGTTCGTGCAGGCGCGCATTATCGATGCTCATAGAAGCAAAAGAACCGAGGATATTGAGTATTCTGAGACGGCTTTCGGGGTATTCACGCGGCACAAAATCATCAACATACAGTACGCCGACAATTTTATCCTGGATCTTCAGGGGAACGGCAATCAGTGACCGGATTCCCTCATTTAAAGCCAGTGGATTGTTGAAAAAATCAGCTTCATTCGTATCCTCTATAACAAAAAGTTCTCCCCGCTCAAGGATTTCATGGGTCAGGCCGCCCGCCTTGACCAGCCAGCGTTGCTTGTTGGTAAACGCCTCACTCAAGCCGGCATGGGCATGTAATTCGAGCCGGGATGTCTCTTCATCAAAGAGCGCTATACTGCCGGCCGGAATCTCCATAATCGCCATGGCACTGATCAGGATATTCTGCAGGACCTCATCGAGATCGAGTGACGAGACGACAACCTGGGCAACCGTCAGAATATCCTTCAGTTCCCTGAGTTCTTCGACTATTTCCGTGTTTTCAAATTGATTTGACTGATTCTCAGCCATCTGATTCACCTGTCTGCCTACAGATTATACGAGGATCAATTTATTTAGCATTTCTGAGACCTTCTGTAAACTTGTTTCCCCATCTATTTTCAGGAGTTGTATATACACATTTCAAGATGTTCAATCCTGCCCGTACCCATAAGCATCCGAAAATACACAGCAATAAAATTACCCTGAGAGAAATGCTTGACACATACGATATGTTGTGGTTTATTTTTCTCTCACGCACAATATAGAGTACACCACGCAAATAGATCATCAACACTCGGAACTGCGTATGTGACTCATCCTATTCATGACCAATTAAATCATCTATCAGAGGCATCGACATGGCGACAAGTGCAGCGAAGAAGAAGGAAATCCAAACCAAATCAACCCTCCCACTATCAGAGAATGCCCTGACAGTGCTTGAAAGGCGTTACCTTAAACGTAACAACGAGGGCAAGGTACTCGAAACGGCCGAAGATATGTTCAAAAGGGTGGCAGATACCATCGCATCGGCCGAAGACAAACTCGGTACCGGCGTTGACAGCAAAGCACTGTCTGACGATTTCTACCGGATGATGACCGAACTCGACTTCATGCCGAACTCCCCCACCCTGATGAACGCCGGACGGGAACTCGGACAGCTTTCGGCCTGCTTTGTCCTGCCGGTCGGCGACTCAATGGAAGAGATCTTCGAGTCAATTAAAAATACCGCCCTTATTCACAAAAGTGGCGGCGGTACCGGCTTCTCCTTCTCACGAATCCGCCCGGCCAACGATGTCGTCCTCTCCACCAAGGGCGTATCATCCGGTCCCCTCTCCTTCATGTCGGTCTTCGATGCCGCGACCGAGACGATCAAGCAGGGCGGTACCCGGCGCGGTGCCAACATGGGCATTTTGCGGGTCGATCATCCCGACATTATGGACTTCATTATGTGCAAACAGGACCAGACGGTTCTGACCAACTTCAATATTTCGGTCGGGCTGACCGAGACGTTCATGGAAGCGGTAGAGAAGGACGAGGAGTACGACATTCTCAATCCACGCGACGGCAAAGTCCAGGGACAATTACCGGCCCGCAAGGTTTTCAACCACGTCGTTGAAATGGCCTGGACCAACGGTGAGCCGGGCATTATCTTCCTCGACCGCCTTAATCGCGACAACCCGACCCCGGAGGTCGGCGAGATTGAATCGACCAACCCCTGTGGCGAGCAGCCACTGCTGCCTTATGAATCCTGCAATCTCGGCTCAATCAACCTGGTTAATTTCGTCGATGGCAACAAGGTCGACTGGGACCAACTGCGTGATGTGATCCGCAACGCGACCCGCTTCCTCGACAATGTCATTGAAGTGAACAACTATCCAATCCCGGAAATAGATGAAATGACCCGTGCCAACCGCAAAATTGGTCTCGGCGTTATGGGCTGGGCCGACATGTTGATTCTACTCGGCATTCCATACAATTCCGAACGGGCCTGCGAACTCGGTGAGAAGATTATGCAATTTATCACCGACGAATCACGCCAGATGTCGATAGAACTGGCCGAGGAGAGGGGTGCATTCCCCAATTTCAAAGGTTCTATTTTCGACAAGCCGAACGCCAAACCGGTCCGCAACGCAACCTGTTCGACCATCGCTCCGACCGGCACCATATCAATCATTGCCAATACTTCGAGTGGCGTTGAACCCCTCTTTGCCGTCTCGTACGTTCGCCAGGTTATGGATAATGACGTCCTCGTCGAAGTCCACCCGCTCTTTGAACAGATTGCCAAAGAAATGGGCTTCTACTCGGATGAATTGATGAAAAAGATCGCCGAACACGGCACCATTCAGGATATGGATGAAATCCCGGAAGAAATTCGATCGGTTTTTTTGACTTCGCACGATATCACCCCGGAAGATCATGTCCGGATGCAGGCTGCCTTTCAGAAATACACCGACAATGCCGTCTCCAAAACCGTCAATTTCTGCCACGACGCAAGTCGTGACGATGTTGAAACGGTTTACCGTCTCGCCTACAAACTTGGCTGCAAGGGCGTCACCATCTATCGGGATGGTTCCCGCGACATGCAGGTCCTCTCGGTCAAGAAAGAAGAACAGCCGGAAAAGGTTGTGCCGATGGAATCGGGCAAGTCGGGCCGTAAACGTGAACGGCCACGGGCGCTGCGTGGCTCGACGTACCAGATGGAAACCGGATGCGGACCACTCTATGTCACCATCAACGAGGACAACCATGGCGCCTTTGAACTCTTCACGACCATGGGCAAGGCTGGTGGCTGTGCCGCGTCCCAATGCGAAGCGATCGGTCGTCTCGTCTCCCTCGCCTGGCGTTCCGGCGTACAGGCACGGCAGGCGGTCAAGCAACTGATCGGCATCACCTGTCACAAACCGGCCGGTTTCGGCGAGAACCGGATTACCTCCTGTTCTGATGCCGTGGCCAAGGCAATCCAGCAACATATGCTTGCCCAGGGTGAAGATGTGAATGCCCACGTTGAAACCGGCGGTGCCTGCCCCGATTGCGGTGGTCCGGTTGAGCATGAGGGTGGTTGCTGTGTCTGTCGAGCCTGCGGCTTCTCCGAGTGCGCCTGATTGCTCACCGCTTCTTGCCACGAAAACAGGGACATGCTGATATCAGTTGTCCCTGTTTTCGTTTGAAAGGATCTGGTCAATGACCCTTTTGCTGCCGATTGTTGTGCTTGTACCGATCATTTTCAATCTACCAGGCTGGCTGATTGCCCGCAAACGCTACGAAGCGACACCCTGGTCACTGAGCTATGCGGTACCGGCTTTGATCATCTGGGTAATACTGGCAATGAGCGGTATCGGGCCGCAAAGTCTCGGAAATATCGTTGAACTCCTTTATCTCTCTTTTGGTGCTGTTCCGATTTACTATCTCAAAGTTCTTTTCGTTGACAAGATCAGACCGAACACCGGCAAGAACACCATCATCGCAACAATCATTCTGTGCATTGCAGCAGTTCTTTTACGATTGATCATGCCGGTTTTACCAGAATAACGAATCCGGGAGAGTACACTGCCGGCTCTGCTGGCTATCCATTCTGGAAACGCTGGCATCGATATTATTTCACATGATTTTGCCACCGGCATCTCTTTTACAACCTACGGACGCCCCCCAGTCTCTCTCACTGATTTTTTGTCTTCTATTTCATTTATTGTATAATTCTTATGTAAATCAGGTGTTGATCTATGATTCTTTGCTCCCGATACCGTGAGTCAATATCCGGTATCAAGTCTGAAAAGTTCTTTTTAACAATACACTGAACCTCCTGCCTAACATTTCTGCAATCATAACCTGCCCCAAATTAAGTTGCATTGCGTTGCACCCTCAGATCTCGCAACACTAAATGCAACATCGACCCGACATTCAGTAAACATCTACCCGGCAAACCAACTGTTTTTATTGAACTATTACGATTTAAGTCGTTTTATAAAAAATAAATAATTAGTTTTATAAAATTAATTCAAGCTAATCGATGTTACATTTGCAACATTGAATTACTGATTTGAATTTATGAAATTGCAGATATTTTTCTTGATTAAGCAACTGTAATTGTTGCATTTTCAGGAAATTGGTGAAATTTAATAAAGTTGGCATGAAGATTGGATTAAAAAAGACTAAACAAACAAAAACATGAAAGGGGACCAATCATGAACACAAACATTATAAAAACTGAAAACACCTCAACTACCACAAGCGTCCTGACCAATATTTGGTTGATCGTTCTCGCCCTGATCGTTGGCCTGACCGTTATCGTCACTTCAGTATTGGTTGGCTGGCCGATCATTTCGCACCTTGCAGCTAAATTCACTGGATAAAAAAGTAATGGCTACCACAAACTCATAAGCATAAAAGGAGAAACAAATGAACACCAAAGCAATCGTTTCACCAAGTGAAGCCGGACAATCAAAAGCAATCACAAACTTCTGGCTGTTGACATTGTCACTTATCGTCGGCATGACAATCCTCTGCACAGCAGTTATGGTCGGCTGGCCGATCATTGCTCACCTGGCATCAAAGTTTATGGCGTAACATTATCCCGTAGCAGACTTCATTAAGTCTGCTACGGGCGACTGAAGGGAGTTCATCATGGCCTACAAAACCGGACAACAGGTTGATACTCATAAAAAATTCTTTTTAAACGCCTGGATCGTACTCATCTCCAGCCTCATTGGTCTGGCAGTAATCATCGGCGCAATTCTGATTGGCTGGCCAATCTTTTTGCACCTTGTTGAAAAATTTATATCCTGACAGATCACGACTTATCTCCATCACCTTCCCTTCCAGGAATCTATTCCCAAGGTCCGCAAACTTGCGGCCATTTCCTTGACATCCAGAACTGACTTCTTGACAATTCCATATTTGCTGACTAGTTTCACCACGTAAGCACAATATTATCAACTCGGTCACAGAAGGAATGAGAAATGGCAAAAAAGAACAAGGGCGTCGAAAAAGGCTCGATATCCATCCACACTGAAAACATATTTCCGATTATCAAAAAGTGGCTTTACAGCGACAAGGAGATTTTCCTGCGGGAACTGGTCAGCAATGCCGTTGATGCAATTCACAAGTTCCAGCACGTTAACCTGGTCGAGGGCCTTAAAATCTCGGACTCGTATGCGGTCGACATTTCAATCGACAAAGAGGCCGGCACACTGACCATCGCCGACAACGGTATCGGCATGACCGACGAAGAAGTCCGTAGCTACATCAACCAGATCGCCTTTTCCTCAGCCGAAGAGTTCCTGGAAAAGTACAAAAAAGATGATGATGAACAACAGATCATCGGTCACTTCGGGCTCGGGTTCTATTCAGCGTTCATGGTCGCTGACACGGTTGAAATCCGCACCTTCTCGTGGCAGAAGGACGCCAGGGGAGTACACTGGAAGTGCTCCGGCAGCACCGAATATGAACTTGAGGGAATCGACCTGGAGAAGCGCGGCACTGAAATCATCCTGCACCTCTCCGAAGATGAAAAAGAGTTTCTCGAGGCCGACCGCCTGCGCGAGGTCCTGGTCCGTTACTGCAATTTCCTGCCGGTTGCAATCAGACTGGAAGGCGACGTTGTCAACGACAGCAAGCCGCTCTGGACCCGCTCACCGGGTGAAGTCACGGATGACGAATACAAAGAGTTCTACAAGAAACTCTACCCGTTCTCCCCTGAACCGCTGTTCTGGATTCATCTCAATATTGACTACCCCTTCAATCTCAAGGGAATCGTCTATTTTCCGAAACTGACGACCGAATTCGATGTCACCAAGAGCCATATCAAGCTCTTCTGCAACCAGGTTTTTGTTTCCGACAATTGCCCGGAACTGATCCCTGAATTCCTGACCCCGCTGCAGGGTTGCCTCGATGCACCAGACCTGCCGCTTAACGTCTCAAGATCCTATCTGCAGAACGAGCCACAGGTCCGTAAAATCAATGAGGTCCTCTCCGGGCGGGTCGCCGGCAAGGTTGTTGACCTGGCAAAAAAGGACAAAGAAACTTTCACCCCGATCTGGGATGACATTCATACCTTCGTCAAGTACGGCTGCATGCGCGATGACAAGTTTTACGACAAGGTCAAGGACCAGATACTTTATCGAACAACCGAAGAATCGGGCCATACGACCCTTGACGCCTACCTCGAAAGAGCTAAGGAGAAACACGAGAACACAATATACTATGCCAACGACGAATCGCTGCAGGCCACCTATCTGAAACTGTTCAAAAGCCAGGGGAATGAAGTCATCATTCTTGACCAGGTGATCGACAGTCACTTCATCTCATTTCTCGAAATGAAAAACAATGACCTCAAGTTCCAGCGGGTCGATGCGGACCTGACGCAAAACCTGGTTGAAGACGACAAAAGCAGTCAAATCGTCGAGGGCAAGGATGAGAAAAGCCGCGAGGAACGGGTTCGTAATCTCTTCGAGAAATGTACCGGCAAAAAGGATCTGACCATTCGGGTCGAAAACCTCAAGGACACGTCGGTTCCGGGGATGATCCTGCTGTCCGAACAGTCCCGACGTTTTCAGGAAATGGCCCGGAGCATGGGCCAGGAAAAGATTGATCTGCCGAGCGAGCATACCATGCTGGTTAATCTTTCGAATCCGGTGATCAAGAGCCTGCTCGAGATGCAGAGTCAGGGACGGGACGAAGACGCTGCAGTTATCGCCGAGCAGGTATATGACCTGGCGATGCTTTCACACCGGGGTTTCGACCGTAAACAGATGGAAGCATTCCTCGACCGGAGCAACCGGATTCTGGAGATGCTTGGCCGGGAACAGGGCCAGTAGCCGATGGAAAATTCCCGCCATCCTTTTGAGCGGCTGACCCCCGATTTCATCATGGATGCGGTTGAAAGTGTCGGCTACAGGTGCGATTGCCGGACCCTCGCCCTCAACAGTTATGAAAACCGGGTCTACCAAATCGGTATCGAGGAGGGCGAACCGCTCATTGCCAAGTTTTACCGTCCGGACCGATGGACCGTAGAGCAGATTATCGAGGAGCACCAGTTTTGCTATGAGCTGATCGAACAGGAACTGCCGGTCGTAGCCCCACTCACCGGCGGAGACAACCGATCGGTCTTTGCATACCGGGGTTTCCAGTTTGCCCTGTTTCCGAGAAAGGGCGGTCATGCCCCAGAGTTCGACAATGACGACAACCTGTTGATTATCGGCCGCCTGCTCGGGCGGATGCATCAAATCGGCCGCCAGCGAACCTTCATTCATCGACCGGCAATCAGTATTGAGCAGTACGGTCATGAATCGGTCAGCCTGATCCGTGAAAGCTTCATTCCGGCTGAATATCTTGAAAGTTATGAGGTGCTGACAACGCAACTGCTGCAGACCATAGGCCGTATCTTCTCCGAAGCAGCCGAGCTCAGGAATATCCGGATCCATGGTGATTGCCACTCCGGAAACATGCTCTGGCGGGACGACAATCCGCATTTTGTCGACTTTGACGATTCGCGGATGGGCCCGGCCGTTCAGGACCTCTGGATGCTGCTTTCCGGTAATCGGGCACGCCAGACCCGACAACTCGACATCATCCTCGAAGGATACGAACAGTTTTGCGAATTCAACATTAGCGAATTGAAGCTGATCGAATCGCTCCGGACCCTGCGGATGCTCTATTTTTCGGCTTGGCTTGCCAAACGTTGGGATGACCCGGCCTTCCCGGTTGCCTTCCCCTGGTTCAATACCGTTCAGTACTGGGGTGAGCAGATTCTCCAGCTCCGCGAACAGCTTGGGGCTTTGCAAGAACCTCCGCTGGCGCTATAATGCCTTACACCGTGATTGTACAATAAAATCCAAACTGAACAGGAACAGCCATGGACGAACAGGAAATTATCGACGGACTGAAAACAATCTGCATCTGCAAAGGGATCAAAAAGAAAGTTTTCAAGGAGCTGATCGCCGACGGAAAAAAAACCATCGAGGAGTTGCGTAAAGCAACCGGCGCCGGCTCCGGTCCTTGCGGCGGCCGTCGCTGCACACCTCGGCTCAACGAAATGCTGGCCGACGCAGTCGGTAGACATTAATAATTGACCAATCATTGAAAATGACAATGAGCTGCCATTTAATCTGATATGATCACATGAATGGACATCGACAATGATATCTTTCAGCCTGTCGAAATTACAATTTAAACAATTCAAATGACTTTGGGGGAATAATGAGTGATCTGCTCAAAAATGCAATGGACGAAAAATGTACGCACAACCCCTGTAAGGCAATCGAGATGATCATCGAACCACACGAGAAGGACCTCGGAGGTTTCACCGTTCGCCGTTGCCTTCCGGCGCCGGAACGAAAGATGATCGGCCCTTTTATTTTTTTCGATCATGCCGGACCGGCGACTTTTGCATCCGGCGAGGGGATTGACGTCAGGCCGCACCCTCATATCAACCTGGCAACGATCACCTACCTGTTTTCAGGAGAAATCCTGCATCGGGACAATCTCGGTATGGTTCAATCGATCCGGCCGGGTGAAATCAACCTGATGATTGCCGGTAAAGGGATCGTCCATTCCGAGCGAACGCCCCCGCAAATCCGCTCGGGAGGACACACTCTGCATGCCCTTCAACTCTGGATAGCCCTGCCTGAAAAAGATGAAGAGACGGACCCCTCCTTTCACCATTACGAAAGCGACGAGTTGCCGACACTGGAAGAAGATGGCGTTTCACTGCGACTCATGATCGGCGCAGCATACGGCCTTAAATCACCGGTCCGGACATTTTCTCCAACCCTGTATATCGAAGCGACCATGGCAGAAAATGCCCGCCTGCAATTGCCGAACGATACCAATGAACGCGGGCTTTATATCATCTCCGGGCAGGTCAGAACCGGAAAACATCTTCTGCAGCCCGAGCAGATGTATGTATTCGATCAATCGGCAGAAATTGAACTCGAGGCAGTTGAAACAACCCGACTGGTCATCATCGGCGGAGAGCCTCTCGGCGTGCGCAAGATCTACTGGAATTTTGTCTCGAGTCGTCCGGAACGGATCGAACAGGCCAAACAGGACTGGCAGGACAACAAATTTCCCGGCGTACCGGGTGAAACCGAATTCATCCCGCTGCCTGATTAATCCGGTTGCTCAATGTTGCAGATCACTCGTCATATTTCGATCCCACTGAGCGAAATCGAACTTTCGTATGTCACGGCCCAGGGCGCCGGAGGCCAGAATGTGAACAAGGTTGCCACTGCAGCGCACCTCCGTTTTGACATCAAGAATTCATCATTACCCGAACCGTTGAAAGAACGTCTGCTCGCCCTCGCCGATCAACGGATCAACGCCGAAGGCGTCCTTGTTATCAAGGCGCAATCGACGCGTTCGCAGGAACAGAACCGGTCGGCTGCTCTCGAACGGTTGAAGCAACTGGTCAAGAGTGTCGCGACACCACGCAAGAAACGGAGGCCGACCAGGCCAACCACCGCCTCAAAAGAGCGTCGACTTGATAAAAAATCGCGGCGCGGCAGGACCAAGTCTCTACGTGGCAAAGTCAGGGATCAACAATCGTGATGGAATGGACGGAAATCATCATTTACCTCGGCATCCTGGCAGCTATCCTGCTGTTTGGGGACAATATTTCTCGCCATTTCAAGCTTTACCGCGGCTGCGGTATCGGGCTCAAAATTTTCATCATCTACATCGAGATCATCAAGGCAGTCGGCGGCACATTTCTCACCCTCCTCTGGATAGCGTCCTGCCTTTTTCTTCATGAAGGGATTATCGATTTCTTTGGCGGTCGAGGCATCCTGGTATCGGTTGTCATGCTCCTGCCAATCTGCGTGGTTTTTTACATGCTGCTGCTCGGATTTACGCGGTTGATGGATGCCTTCCCCGAGATGATGCACCAGAACAATTCGGATCACGATGAGTAGCCGACAATGAAGCGATCTTCTCGTAATCGACTGAACAGACGACATCTCGAGCTTTTCCCGCAACAAAATCTGTTCAGCCGCCTTGCCCGCACCGTCTGCGAAGCCGAGTGCCTGCCGCGCAAGGAATTTTTCGAATCCTGGGAGGTCGCCCGGCGTATTCATCGTCGGATAAAAGGTCGGAATATCGTTGAACTCGCCTGTGGTCACGCCCTCCTTTCCCATATCCTCCTGCTGCTCGACAGTTCAATTCCGGCCGCTACGGCCATCGACCGAACGATTCCTCCTTCGGCGGCCAGACTATCGTCAGTACTGACCGTGAAGTGGCCGGCACTGGCTGGCAGAGTCAGTTTCCAGGAGACAAATATGGACAAGGCGACCGTTTCCAGTGAAGACCTGTTGGTTTCAGTCCATGCCTGCGGGGCGTTAACCGACCAGGTGATTGATCTGGCTGTTGATAATAACGCAGCACTTGCCCTGCTCCCCTGCTGCCACGACCTGAAGCAATCGGCAACCGGTCAACTCGAAGGATGGATGGAGCCGACCCTGGCTGTCGATGTAATGCGTGTTGCCAGGCTGCAGACGGCCGGCTACAATGTCTGGACCGGAATCATTCCGGCCGATATTACTCCGAAAAACCGACTATTGATCGCTACCTGGAATGGGCAGAAAAAAAATGGTCAATAAAACCGTAATAAGACCTGCGTCCATACTGCTTTTTCTCGTCTTCATTATTGTATCTGCCGGTCATGCCTATCGCTCCAATACATTCGAGATATCAGTGAATGGAGGTTCGGACAGTCAGGCCGAATTTGTCGGGTGGTGTGATATCAATATCGGCAACAGTTCGTTGCTGCGCGTCGAACTCTACAGCGCCGACGGCAGAATGAATCCGGTAAGTATCCAGGGACACAATATCGACAGCTGTGAAGTCAAATCAACATCCGGCAATGGTCCACTGACACTCAGCATCAACAAAAACGGGCAGGGTTTTATAAGCACAACATCGCAGCCAGAGGAAACAACTATTTCCTACATCAATCCGGCAAAGCGCCTGAGTAACCGGCCAGTACAAAAAAAGTAATACGCACTGGTGGAGACTTTATCACTCAACATGAGCAGGAGCCCACAACCCGCCTTAATGAGCTGGAAGATCGAGTTTTGAATTTGGCGAGCAGCAACAACTGAGGGTACGAAGAAGGTGATTTTGTTTTCATTGATGAAGTCGAACCTTCGCCGCCAGATGTTCGGCAGTTAACGTTGGCGTAATACCGCGGGATCCGCTATCAGCTGCACCGGCCCGCAAGATCCTTCTTTCTTTTCTCGGCGGCACTCGTCTGACCAGATCAGTTTCATGTTAATTCTCGGGATCAGTTTACATATTGGCGGCTGATTTTATTGGAAAGTCGATGGCTGACATTCTACCTTGACAAGGAGGAGTAAATGCCTGTTATTACGATTGAAGGGCCACCTGTGGAAGATATTAAACAGAGACGCGATATGGTTGAGGCGATCACCACTGCTGCTGCCCGAACCTACGGCATGGCAAAGGAAAAAATCATCATTCTGATACGGGAAAACAGCCCGGACCAGGTTGCCGTCGGAGGAGAACTCATCTCCGATCGTAATTGATTTACTTTTTGCGTTCATCATTCATTCTGTTACATTTAATGAAAACACAATGAGGAGAAAATACTATGAAGTATATTATCGCAATCCTCCTGGCCCTCACCATTATGGCCTCACCGACGTTGCTGATTGCTGCCAATCCGGCACAAATCTCCAGAGCGACATTCTGCACCGGAATCAGTGACCACGAACCGATCAACAGTCCTGAAAAAATCAGTGTTGGCGAGCAGACGGTCTATTTCTTTACCGAAGTCCGTAACGGTAAAGATCAGTTACTGACACACAAGTGGTTTTACAATAATGTTCCGATTGCCGAGGTCCCGCTGAGAATCGGAGATGACCGCTGGCGGACCTGGTCTACCAAGCAGGTATGGCATTTGACTCCAGGCATGCTGAAAGTTCAGGTTATCGATAACAATGGTATCGTCCTGACCGAACAGGAGATTCCCCTTCAATAATTAGACACAGAGAGTCTCAACAGTACCGGCACCGGCAGTCACCTCCCCACCTTGCGGCATCGGGTCATCTGTACGCCAGTCGTTACGGGGATCCACCGGGTGTGCAACCGTTAGTTTAAGCCCGATTTCACATCGGATCTTTTACCGAAATCCTTATCTCGAAAGGACAAGAAACAGAACAATGACAGACCGGAGTCATTACACAAAACTCGAAAACATGTTTCGGACCGCTGCAATCAACACATTTTTCAATCCGGAAATAACCGTTTCCGAAAACTGTGCCGAAATAACAATCGAGGTCAACCCGAAGTTCTTCCATTCCTGACGAACCGTACACTGTTCAGTCTATTTCAAGATGCTTGATGATGCCTGCTATTTTGCCTGTCAATCCATTGAAAAGGAGTGTTTTCTGGTCACCTCGAATTTCAACATCCAGTTCATTGCACCAGTCACCTCTGGTATTATGCTGGTCAGGGCACAGGTCAATGCGACCACTCGAAATGTCCGTTTCGCTTCAGGTGAAATTTTCGATCAAAAGAACCGCCTCGTTGCAACCGGCAACGGCAGTTTCATGCCGAGCCGACTCAAGCTGAGCGAGGAAGTTGGCTATCGTTAATCAATGATTACGCTACCTGAGTATAAAACCATCAAAACGGTCTATTCGCCGGAGTGTTGAGCATGGATGATCAACTGTGGGATAGCATCTGTCGCCGTTGCGGCTAGTGTTGTTTCAATAAAATCATTGAAGATGATGGAACGGTATATGCGACACCGATTCCGTGCCGGTACTTCGACATGGCGGATCGCTCATGCAAGGTTTACCACAAACGGTTTGAAACCGGTGAAGAGTGCATCAAATTGACGCCGGATGTCGTTAAAAATGCTATCTGGCTGCCGGAAGACTGTGCTTATGTTGAACATATCCGACAACGCCCCGGAAGGGACCCCGACAATTGAACCAAACCGGGACAAACGCAAACCTCAGAAAAGCCTGGCGGGGCTGGTGTCTTTATGACTGGGCCAACTCGGCCTTCGCTACGGTGATTCTCGCCGCCGTTCTCACGGTCTATTTTGCCTCACTGGTTCCTGCGGATGGAGCGGAACTCACATTCTTCGGCATGAAGCACCGGATGCCGGCAACGGCCCTCTGGGGTTATGTCATCTCATTGTCGATGCTTGCCGTTGCCCTGCTCGCACCTTACATCGGAGCCCGGGCCGATGCTCACCGCGCGCGCCGCCGCTCTCTTATTCTCTGCTGCCTTATTGGAGCCACCGCGACGGCCATGCTCAGCGTTACCGGACCGGGGCAATACCTTTTGGCGGCCGGGCTCTTTATCATTGGCAATATCGGGTTCGCCACCGGCAATATTTTTTACAATTCCTTCTTACCGGCCCTGGCCGAAGCTTCCGACCTCGATCGGCTCTCAGCACGTGGATTTGCCGCAGGTTATCTCGGCGGCGGACTCGCCCTGCTCGCTGTTTTCATACTGATTCAGCAATATCAGTTGTTTGGCCTGGCCGACCGGGCAACGGCAACCCGGATCGGCTTTCTGCTAACCGGTCTCTGGTGGGCCGGTTTCGCCATACCGGCATTTCGCCATATCCGCGAAGAGGTTTTTATTCATGACCCCGAACCGCTGCTGTATGGCCTGAAAGGCTACTTTAAAACCTTCAGCCGGATCAGACACTATCCGCACCTGCTCCGTTTCCTGGTCGCTTTTCTGTTTTACAATGATGGCATTCAAACAGTTATAGCGGTCTCGGCAATATTCGCAAGTGTCGAACTCGGCATGTCGCAGGCCTCAATCCTCGGTTGTTTTTTGATGATACAGTTCATTGCAATGCCCGGCGCTCTGATCTTTGCCGCCCTCGCCGCCCGGATCGGAGCAAAAAAAACTGTCATGCTCAGCCTGCTTCTTTTTGTCGGGGTGACTGTTTATGCTTTCATTATTGATTCTGCTGCTGAATTCTGGTTTCTCGGTTTTGTTGTCGCCCTGATTCTGGGTGGCAGCCAGGCGATCAGCCGTTCGCTCTTTGCCACGATGGTCCCGAAATCAAGAAGCGCCGAGTTTTTCGGCTTCTATGCCGTCAGCGGCAAGTTTGCTTCTATATTCGGGCCATTGGTCTTTGCTATCATCTCCGACGTGACCGGATCAGCCAGACTTTCCATCCTTGCTTTAAGTGGATTTTTTATTATCGGCACGTTTATTCTGGCAAAGGTCGATATCGAACAGGGTCGGCAACAGGCGGCATAAAACCTGGGAAGCCGATTGACTTCAATCGGCGCTTCTCGCCTCATCTGCAGAATCATCGTCCACATCTTCAACCTTTTCATCATCCGCAAGTTCAGGCGTCACCAGGTCACCAATAAACAAGCTCCCGTTGTTGACGAAAAAACAATTCGGCAAACATTCAGCCATTTCGATCATTCGTTCGACATAGGGCCCCTCTTCGCCTTCTTCCGGCAATGCCAGGCCTAGCAGGACGATATCGGCATCTTTACTCTCTTCGCACATCACCTCGAAGACTGTTTTGTCCTTCGGTTTCAGACTGACAATAATATCGGCATCGATGCGAATTTCGCTGATCAACTGTTCGAGAAACTGACTGGTACTCCTGTGCATCAATTCATTCGAAGCGAGGCTGAGGATTCTGATCCGGGCATTATGCCATTCCGGGTTTTGCGACAACAGGTAGGCAAGCAACAACATCAGGTCGCCATTTCTTTTCAATCCTCCCCACCAGACATCGATAGAACGTGTATGCCCTTCATGCGACAGCTTGATAAAACCGGGGTTGCCGATCACCAGACTACGTTCAAATTGAACCAGATGGCGTCCCAGTCGCAAAAAAGATGCAAGCCTTTCCGGATCATCCGGCCACCCGAGCAGAATCGTATTACTCTCAAGGCCAGCCAGGCCGTTGGCCTGGGAAACCGCCAGGATTCCCCGTTCTACGTTCCAGACCACGTTGACTTCTGCGAAAGCACAAATCCCTTCTTCCTGTAAAACCGATTCAAGCTTACGTTGCCGCGCGGCTGTATCGATCTCCATCTTCATAATATCGCCTTCGACCAGTTCGCAGGCGGTTACCACGCCTCGATTCTCGCTGAACCAGATGCCGTACTGCACCAGGTCGAGACGTTTTTCAAGGTTACTGGTGAAAATCAGAATATGCGGCCGCCAGTTGCGGGCTGTCATCGGCCTTTTGGAAAGGCGGATCAGGGCCCAGCGAATCATCGCTTCATAAAGATCGCGACGGACGTCACCCCAACTCTCTTTGCGAATTCTCTGTTTAAAAAAGAGCCAGAGAAAAAACTCTACAGATAATGCGATAATAGTTGCCGGCCAATGGATCAGAAGCATGACACCGAAACAGGCAAATGCCGCCGGCAGACTTATATACCATGGCGTATGCAGCGTCGGCCGCCAGAATGGATTACCGGCAATTCTTTCAATTGCGGCAACCAGGTTAACCAGGCCGTACACACTGAGAAAAAACATTGTGACCACAGTCGCGACGGTATTCAGATCGCCCAGAAGAGCAGCCGCTAACGCCAAAAACAGAGTGACGGCATAACCGGCCAGCGACTCCTTGCCGTGAGCTGAAGCTTTCGGCTTCAGGAATTTTGCAACGAGTTTGTCTGATGCCAATGCTGACAACGTCCGTGGAGCGCCAAGCATTGAACCGACGGCGGAAGAAAAGATAGCACCCCACAAGCCGGGAAGAATGAGCCATGGCCCGAAAACCGATATTCTTGTCCAGACAAGAGAATCGGTGCGCAAAGTCTGAGAATCAGCACCGACGGTTAAAAATACCGGGACCACCAGATAAACGACAAAACCGCATAAAACTGCAGCCAGCGTTCCGCGGGGGAGAGATTTGCGCGGATCGGCTAAATCACCGGACAAACTCAAACCGGCCATAATGCCGGTCACTGCCGGAAAAAATACAGCAAATACATGCCAGAAAGACACCGGCGTAAAGTCGGTTATTTTTTCAACGGTTAAGGCCGGAGCCGACGTCAATGCTCCGGCACCCAGAGCAAAAATGGAAAGTCCGATCAGAATCATGATCGGAATCTGAGCTTTCAGGGCAAAAGACGCACCACGGTAAGATATCAGGGCGACAGCAACGATAACGGTCAAGCTGACTGGCAGTAAAGGGAGTTTCGGCCACAAGATACGGAGTGACTCGGCCAGACCATAGGCATAGAGAGTTACAGAAAATGCCTGTGACAGGAACAGGGGCAAACCGATAGCGCCACCGATCTCGAGTCCGAGGCTGCGGGAAATCATGAAATAGGCACCACCACCGCCTACCCGTGTATTGGTCGCAATCGAAGAGAGGCTTAAAGAGGTTGCCAGAGTAATAAGATTAGCAATAGCGACAATAACAAGGGTTTTCAAGAGTCCGACCTGGCCGACAACCCAGCCAAAACGGAGGTACATGATAACGCCGAGAATTGTCAGAATCGTCGGAGTGAACACACCGACAAAAGCACCCAACCCCTTTTTCGACGAGCTTTTAAAGGCAGATGAATTCAAGGAATCGGACCCTCCAGAAGGAGCAGGAAAACCTTTGAGAAACAGCCGGACTAAAAATTTGACGATTTACCGACGTAAGAACCAACGAGTTGTCCGGCTTGCCATCCGGTTATTTCAATATCGGCCAGAGATCCAGCAAGTTCAGCAGTGCCTTTGAAGCTTACCGGAAGATAATGGCGGGTCAATCCTTTCCAGACATTATCTTCCCGGGAGACCGATTCAACAACCACGTCAAGTTGTTGGCCGATAAAGCGCCGAGCAAACTGACTATTTTTTTCATCAGCAATAATTCTCAGTGTTGCCGCTCTCTCTTTGGCAATATTCCCGGGTACCTGCCCAGAAAGATCGGCCGCCGGTGTTCCCGGACGCCGACTATAGGGAAAGACATGCAGATAAGAGACCGGCAGCGCCTCAACAAGACGACGAGTATTGTTGAATTCTTCCTCTGTCTCGACGGGGAAACCGGTTATCACATCAAAGCCGAAAGCGATATCGGGCAAACGTGCGTGAATTTTTTCGATGAGTCGATAAAAGTCGTTGGCACTGTAATGACGATTCATCCGTTGCAGGACCTGATCGTCTCCTGATTGCAACGGAATATGCAGATGCGGACAGATAATGGCGGATTGATCAATGGCGTCAATCAGTTCATCGGTAATTTCATTCGGTTCAATCGATCCGAGACGCAAACGCCTTACCTCCGTTTCCTTTTCGATTCGCTGCAATAATTCGACAAGCGAGCCCACGGGGTCAAGATCTGAGCCATATGCGCCGATATGAATACCGGTCAATACAAGTTCAGGATAACCTTTTCCAACCAGTCTCCGTACCTGTTCGACAACCTGCGCAGGTTGTGCCGATCTGCTGCTGCCACGCGCATAAGGGATAATGCAGTAGGAACAGAATGCGTTACAACCATTCTGGATCTGAACAAAGGCCCGGCTCCGTTCGGAAAAGCTGTTTATTTCATGCGGTACGGCCCCGGCAACACCACGGATATCCGATACGGCCACAACCGGATCGCCGGAGCCCGCTCCCAGATAGCGGATCAGATCCTTTTTATCATCGTTGCCAAGCACGACCGTGACGCCAGGGATGGTGCGAATCGCTTCCGGGTCGACCTGGGCATAGCAGCCGGTAACAATGATTCGACAATCGAGATTCTGCCGTCGGGCGCGGCGGATCAGGTTGCGCGACTGTGAATCAGTTGCCGCGGTGACGGTACAGGTGTTAACGATCACCAGATCAGCGCCTTCCTCAAATGGCACAGGACGATAACCGGCGGCCGCAAGCTTCTCTTCCATCGAAACCGATTCGAACTGATTGGTCTTGCAGCCCAACGTAACAACTGAAAAAGTGGATTTCATCTCAGACAGAATATTTATTCCTTACGGCCGGCATGTCCCGGACAGGAAAATCTCCCTTGCAAAGCGTTTAACCAGCGAAAAAGCAGAGACATATATATCACAGGATCAGCACGAGTAAAATTCCATATTCGATCCGGGGTAAATAGACTTTTCTTCCCTTCCCCTGCAATAATGTTCCTGATATGATATGCCGGTTTCAAGGAGAACTATTATGAAATATATCAGTACCCGTGGCGGGGTTAAAAATATTGCGTTCAAGGACGCGGTGATGATGGGCCTTGCCGATGACGGCGGCCTCATAATTCCGGAAGATATTCCGGTGTTGACGGAAGGCGATCTCGATGCTTTAGGGCACCTTGAATATCCGGAACTCGCATTCCAGATCATCTCCAGCTATGCGACCGACATACCTTCATCCGATCTCAAGGATTTAATTGACCGATCGTACGCGACCTTTACCCACGATGAGGTCACTCCGGTTGTCCACAAGGATGGTGTTTATATCCTTGAGCTTTTCCACGGACCGACTCTCGCCTTCAAGGACGTCGCCCTGCAGTTTCTCGGCAACCTGTTCGAATACCTGCTGGCCGAGCGTGGCGAAAAAATGAATATACTTGGCGCCACCAGTGGAGATACCGGATCGGCAGCGATCTACGGAGTGCGCGGCAAGAAGAACATCAACATCTTCATTCTGCACCCGCACAAAAAGGTCTCGCCAATTCAGGAACTGCAGATGACGACGGTGACCGATCCGAATGTTTTCAATATCGCCATCGAGGGGACCTTTGATGACGGTCAACAGATTGTCAAGGACGCCTTCGGCGACCTGGCATTCAAGAGCCGCTACGCTCTCGGCGCAGTCAATTCAATCAACTGGGCACGCGTACTGGCGCAGATTGTTTACTACTTTTATGCATGGGCCCGAATCCGAAAGGAAACAGGTTGCAAAGAGGTCTATTTTTCGGTTCCGACTGGAAATTTCGGAGATATTTTTGCCGGCTATATCGCCATGCGAATGGGTTTACCGGTCAAAAAACTGATACTGGCCACTAATGAAAATAATATCCTGACACGCTTTATTCAGGCGGGTGATTACTCAATCGGAGACGTTCATCCTTCGCTTTCACCGTCAATGGACATTCAAAAAGCGAGTAACTTCGAGCGTTATCTGTTCTATCTTTACCATGAAGATTGTCACAAAGTTGCAGCCGCCATGCAAAGATTCGCCGACGGCGATAAATTGTTATTTTCTCCTGAAGAAATCAAACGGGTTTCAGAAGACTTCCTGTCACTATCGGTCGACGATGATCAAACGATCAGCACAATCTCCAGTTTCTACAAGGAATCTGGCTATATCCTCGACCCACATACAGCCGTCGGTGTCCATGCAGGAAAAGAGTTAACAGACGGATCTATTCCGGTCATCTGCCTGGCCACTGCCCACCCGGCAAAATTTGACAGTGCGGTCGAAAAGGCCATCGGCGAAAAACCACCCAGACCAGACTCCCTTAAAGACATTGAATCCCGACCAAGTCACTGCGAAGTGCTGAATGCCGACATTCATAGCATCAAGGATTATCTGGCTCGGAACAGTATCTAGGTGCGAACTCACAGACCGGGCCAACGACTTTCGAGCAGTTTGACCCTCATCACAAAAAAAACCCCGGCCGATTGGCCGGGGCTTTTGCATGTAACATTCTGAACGAATTAGCAATCGAAATAGAGAGCAAATTCGGTCGGGGTCGGACGCATGCGAACCGGATCAACTTCGTTTTCCATCTTGTAGTCAATCCACATTTCGATAACGTCTTCGGTGAAGACATCGCCCTTAAGCAGGAATGCGTGGTCTTCCTTGAGAGCTTTAAGAGCATCTTCAAGAGAACCGGCAACAGTCGGAACGTCTTTGAGTTCTTCCGGCGACAGACCATAGATATCCTTGTCGAGCGGCTGACCTGGATCGATCTTGTTTTCGATCCCGTCAAGGCCGGCCATCAACATAGCGGCAAAGGCAAGATAGCCGTTGCAGCTCGGGTCCGGAGTCCGGTATTCAACACGCTTCGATTTCGGATTGTCAGTCGACGGAATCCGCAGTGAAGCCGAACGATTACGGTTCGAATAAGCAAGGTTAACCGGAGCTTCAAAACCGGGAACCAGACGCTTGTAGGAAATGGTGCTCGGGTTGGTGAAGGCGCAGAGGGCCTCGGCATGCTTGATAATACCGCCGATGTAATACATGGCCATCTTGGAAAGGCCGCCGTAGCCGTCGCCGGCGAAGAGATTTTCGCCATTTTTCCAGATCGACTGGTGACAGTGCATACCGGAACCGTTGTCGTCAAAAATCGGCTTCGGCATAAAAGTAACGGTCTTGCCGTTACGGACAGCGACGTTCTTGATGATGTACTTGAACCACTGCAGGGTATCACCCATATTGAGCAGCGAATCGAAACGCATATCGATTTCAGCCTGGCCACCGGTTGCAACCTCGTGGTGAACAGCTTCAATACGCATCCCAACGCTCTGCAGAACCTGAACCATCTCGTTACGCAGATCAATCATTGAATCGGTCGGTGCACAGGGGAAATAACCTTCCTTGTTGCGCGGTTTGTAACCGAGGTTCGGAAACTCGTCACGACCGGTGTTCCAGATGCCCTCATCTGAATCGATGCTGTAGAACGACTCGTTCTGAGACAGTACGTAACGGACATCATCAAGGATAAAGAATTCCGGCTCCGGGCCGAAGAAAGCGGTATCGCCGATACCCGAAGACTTAAGATAGGCTTCAGCCTTCTGGGCGATGAAGCGCGGGTCGCGCGAATAGCCTTCGCGGGTCAGCGGGTCGATAATGTTACAGATCAGGCTGAGGGTCGGTACTTCCGGGAAAGGATCGACCTTGGCAGTCGACGGATCCGGCATGATCAGCATGTCGGAATTATGAATCGGTTGCCACCCACGGATCGAGGAACCGTCAAAACCGATACCTTCTTCAAAAGTCTCTTCACTGAATTCGCTCATCGGGGTTGAAAAGTGTTGCCAGATCCCGACAAAGTCGAGGAACTTGAAATCTACCATCTGGCAGTTGTTTTCCTGGGCAAAAGCCAATACTTCTTTCGGTGTCATGTACAATCTCCTTTTGTCATTTCGTCCACCCTGTAAAGGGCAAGACTTTTCTTATTAACTACGGTTATTGTCGAAATACAAACTGATTAAATCAAAGGGCATCGTCGCCGGTTTCACCCGTGCGGATACGCAGAACTTCATCAACCGCGGTAACGAAAATCTTGCCATCGCCGATCCGGCCGGTTTTGGCGGCCTCGCCGACAACCTCGACAACCTTGGTGGCCATGTCATCAGCAACGATGATTTCCATCTTGATCTTCGGAATAAAGTCGACGACATATTCCGCACCGCGATAAAGCTCGGTGTGGCCTTTCTGCAGACCAAATCCCTTGACTTCGCTGACTGTGATGCCTTGAATACCGATCTCGTTCAACGCTTCCTTGACTTCGTCCAGCTTGAACGGTTTGATAATTGCCTCAACCTTACGCATCTTGTTAACCTCCCGGCTATTTGTTTTGGAACCGACTGACATGACCTTATCGATAATGATCAGGTAATGCAAGCAGTCCGGCCGTTAATATTCGTACTTCTACAAAGCAAGGACCCTGCCTAATTTGGGTACTGCCTGAACAGAAGCTGTAACCTCTTGATTTAAAGTCTTTTTTTATCAAAAAAAATCTTTGCAAAATGAACTGCAAAAAACAGCCTGTAGACAATTGCATAAAGACTATGCACAGCCTACAGGGGATGGCTAAGAATTAATCAGTCACCGGTAGCCAGTATAATCAATAAATTTGAAGTTTTCAGTCTTTAGTATTCTGCCGACTGCCATTTTTTTCAAACAAATGGCGGCTTGACGACTTCGGCACTAACTTTTTTGGCGCGAATGCCGATCTCCAGTTCGGTTCCGACCGCTGAGTGCTCGGGGTGAACCAGGGCCAGGGCAATTCCGACCTTGAGTGACGGCGACATGGTTCCGCTGGTCACCACACCGACCTCCGACTCACCGGCAAAGACCGGGTAATTTTCTCGCGGAATGCCGGGGACCTTCATTTTTATCGCGACCAGTTTACGCGGAACCCCCTTCTCTTTTGTGGCGAGCAAGGCATCCCGGCCGACAAAGTCATCCTTATCAAGTTTGGTAATCCAGCCTAGACCGGCTTCCAGCGGAGTGATATCCGGAGAAAGCTCATGCCCATATAGCGCATATTTCTTCTCCAGTCTGAGGGTGTCGCGCGCTCCCAGGCCAACCGGAACGAGACCATGTTGCTTGCCGGCCTCCATCAATCGGTTCCAGAGTTTCGCTGTTTCGGTTGACGGACAATAAAGTTCGAAACCATCTTCTCCGGTGTACCCAGTCCGGGAGATAATACAAGCTATTCCATCGACCTTGTCTTCGGCAAAATGATAAAATTTAATTGACCCGAGTTCATAATCGGTCAACCCGGCGAGAATAACCTCGGAATTCGGTCCCTGCAGGGCAATCTGACCAATTGAGTCACTGACATTGGTCAGCTCAACATCAGGAAAAACCCCCTTTTGCAAAACATCCTGCATCCAGGCGAAATCCTTGTCGACATTGGCGGCATTGACGCAGAACATAAAATGATCGGCGGAAAAACGATACAGGGTCACATCATCAACGACACCGCCATGGTCATAACAGAACGCCGAATATTGAACCTGCCCGTCGATTAGCTTGGATGCATCGTTGACGGTTAATTTCTTAATATAGGACAAGGCTTCGGCACACCTCACCTCGATTTCACCCATATGCGACACATCGAACAGACCGGCAGCGCTCCTTACTGCGAGATGTTCTTCGATAACCCCGCTATACTGGACCGGCATATCCCAGCCCCCAAAATCGACCATTCGGGCACCGAGATCACGATGCACCTGGTTCAAAGGTGTTTTTTTCAATTCGCATTCCTCCATAAATTCAATTACTTAAATGTCAACAGATAATTCTTTCTCGAGCTTGGGTGAATAATTGAACAGTGCACAAAAATGATCGACGAACCTGTCGGCGACCTCATTCATATCGAGTCTGCGACCGATTTCCCTGGTCATCGAGGTGACCGATTCGGTCGGCTTGCCGCACGGCACGATCATGTCAAAGGTAGACAGATCATTGTTGACATTAAGCGCGATCCCGTGGGATGACACCCATTTTTTCACGGCGATACCGAAACTGGCGATTTTACTGCCATTGACCCAGAGGCCAGGTTCCCCGTCCCTGAATTCTGCCCTGAGTTCATAATCTGCGAGAGTTTCGGCCAGTGATTGCAAAAACAGCTGCGAATACCAGCGCAGATCTTTTTTTGGCAGCCGGACAATCGGATAAGCAACCAGCTGTCCCGGCTCATGGGCCGTTGCATAACCACCGCGGTTGATATGATGAAGAGCAACTCCGCTTTGTCCGATAGCGGCAGCACTGAAGCGGAGATCATCATTACCACCCCGCAGTCCCAGGGTCACCACCGGCGGATGCTCAACCAGAATCAGAACATCTCCGTGCTCCCCGGCAATCCGCATCGCCTGCAGTTCCTGTTGGCGTTGCAGCGCTTCATTATAATCGATCAGGCCCCAGTTTTGAATCTGCAAGTGGGAACGGCTCAAGATTCTACCCCGGCCATGCAGAGGTATTTAATTTCAAGGTAATCATCAACTCCGTATTTTGATCCCTCACGGCCGTTTCCTGACTCCTTGACGCCACCGAACGGAGCGACAGCATTGGAGACAAGGCCGGTATTGATGCCGACCATCCCGTATTCAAGCGCCTCCCCGACCCGCCAGCAGCGGCCGAGATCACGGGTATAAAAATAAGAAGCCAATCCGAATTCGGTCGCATTCGCCATCGCGATTGCCTCTGCCTCTGATTCGAAACGGAAAAGCGGCGCAACCGGACCGAAGGTCTCTTCACTGGAAACCAGCATATCCGTGGCAGCATCGGCAATGACCGTCGGCTCGTAAAAGGTACCGCCCAGTTTATGGCGTTTGCCGCCGGTAAGGACCCGGCCGCCCTTGCTAAGCGCATCATCGACATGCTCCTCGACCTTTGCCAGGGCATCGTGATCAATCATCGGACCCTGATCGGTTTGTCCGGCGAGGCCGTCGCCAACTTTCATCCCGGCAACGGCGGTCGACAATTTTTCGGCAAACTCGTCATAGACGCCTGTCTGCACCAGGAACCGGTTGGTGCAGACACAGGTCTGTCCGGTATTCCGGTATTTTGAAATCACTGCGCCCTCGACCGCGGCATCGATATCAGCATCGTTAAAAACAATAAATGGCGCATTGCCGCCCAACTCCATCGACACCTTCTTCATGGTTCCGGCACACTGCTCCATCAACTGTTTGCCGATCTCGGTGGAACCGGTAAAGGTCAGCTTGCGAACGCCCGGATTGCTGGTCAGTTCACCACCGATAGCTCCGGATGAACCGGTCACGACACTGAACACCCCTTCCGGAATCCCGGCCCGCTCACCGAGTTCAGCCAGTGCCAGAGCCGAATACGGCGTAGCCGTAGCCGGTTTGGCAACCATCGGGCAACCAACGGCCAGAGCAGGCCCGGCCTTTCGGGTCAGCATTGCCGTCGGGAAATTCCATGGAGTTATGGCAGCACAGACACCGATCGGCTGTTTGATTACAACCAGTCGCTGATCTGACTTTGTCTGCGGGATAACATCACCATAAACCCTCTTGCCTTCCTCGGCAAACCATTCGATAAATGACGCCGCGTAGGCAATCTCCCCTTCCGCCTCGGATAATGGCTTGCCCTGTTCGGCCGTCATGATGATGGCGAGATCTTTCTGGTTCTCCAGCAACAGATCATGCCATTTAAGAAGTATTGATGAGCGCTCTGAGGCCGATCTGGCTCGCCATCCGGGCCACGCCGCTTCAGCCGCGGCAATCGCCCTTTTGGTCTCGGCCGCGCCCATCTTCGGAATTGTCCCGATCGTAGCTCCGGTTGCCGGGTTGGTCACGTCAATCGTTTCTCCACTGTCGGCATCAATCCATTCCCCACCGACAAAACACTGCATTTTCAGAAGGGATTTATCCTTCAGTTTTCCTTCAAGCATTGAACCTCCTTCCAGTCTCTCATGTCTGACCGCCAATACATAATTGAGTCAGGCATAAAAAAACGGCGATAATCTTATCGCCGTCAAGTATATCGAGTTTTTTACGAGAAAACCAGAATCAGAGTTTAAAACGTTCAAGATCTTTGCTGTCGAGAACTTTTTTATCAACAAGAATCTTGATCAGTTCCCTGAGCTTGTCATCGGTGGACATGCTTGCGGATTTAACCGGAGCACTTTTATCGTTTGCGGCAGATTTGACCGGCGCCGGTTTATCTTTAGCTCCCGGAACGTCGATACCGTAATAACGCTTGATTGCACGAATGACCGAATCTTCGGAGGCAACAGCCGGACGGACCTGATAACCGCTGACGAATTTCAATTCGTCGATGGCAACCAGATTGGTCGGATCGCTCATCGCTACATAAAGTTGCTTGACGCCATTAACTTCCTTGAGCCCGAACGGCACGACACTGTACTCCAGGGCCTTGTTAACCGGTACAAGCTTGATAATATCTTCGGCAATTGATGCGGCATCGAGATCGACCCGTGACAGATCCATCTGTTCAGCGAGAAAATTCAGCAGTGTATCTTCATCAAGATAGCCGAGACGGATCAGAGAGGCACCGAGACGACCGCCGAGCTGCCGTTGAAATGAAAGCGCCGAATTCAGCTGAAATTCATGAATAACACCGGCTTCCAGTAACATATCGCCAAGCCGAACTTTCTTCATAATAACAGCTACTCCTGAATAACGGACATCAGGACACGACGATTCCTGGCACGGCCTTCCTGGGTGGTGTTATCAGCAATCGGCTTCGACTCGCCAAAGCCCTTGGCGATGATACGATCTGCCGGCACGCCATAATCGCGGACCAGAATCCAGCGAACGGTATCAGCACGTTTCTGTGATAATCGCAGATTTGCACCGGAAGCACCGGTACTGTCGGTGTGACCTTCAACCATGACCCTGACGCCCGGATGAGCAGCAATAAAGGCGGCGGCTTTCTTCATATCGGCATCGTGCCGGGGATCAATCACCGAACGATTCGGGGCAAAACGGATCCGCAGGTCAAGACTCTCCTGTTCGGCGAGTGCGGCCAGATCGTCGCCTTCGGGGTGCTCCGAACTGAAAGCGGCGGCCTTGGAAGAATCATCCTCGTAGCGCATCTTGATGTTGACCTCATCCGGGCCGCAGCCATCCGGGCCGGCAGCCGTTCCGGCCGGCGTATTCGGACAATCATCATCGATATCAAAGATCGTATCTCCATCGCTGTCGAGCGGGCAGCCGTAACTATTGACAGGGATCTCGAGCGGCGTATTCGGGCACTTGTCGTCAATGTCGGCAATGCCGTCGCCATCAGTATCTTCAATAACCGTCTCCACGGCAACTATCGGACAACCATTGGCATCGACCTCAAGTCCGGCATCCGTGGCTGCACAGAGATCTTCGGCGTCAACCACACCGTCGCCATCGCTATCGACCGGACAACCGTTCTGATCGACCGGATAGCCCGGCGGCGTATCGAGACAGCGATCACGATTGTCGACAATCCCGTCTTCATCGCCATCGATCAGCATCGGCGATGAAATATCGGCGCCGCCGATTTGATAGGCAATCCCACCGGAGACCAGCAGATTGTTCCAGTAATCGTCATAAAAATGACCTGCAGAAGAATCAAAACGCATCAGGTGTCTCAAATCAAGACGTAACGCCAGGTCTTTGGTTGTAAAAATTTTCAGACCGAAGCCGTAATTGAAAGTGTAATCCTCACTATCGTGCCCGCTGGGGTCAGTATCAATACTGACTCCACCTAAACCGACAGCAAAATAAGGAATGATCTTTTCTTTCGGCTGAAAATGATACAGGGCGTCGAGCCGGCCAGCGATGACATCCGCCTCGACCGCAGTGCCGGAGGTATCTTTCATTTCATACATAGAGCCGGTCAATTCGGCGGCCCAGTGATCGGTGAAATTGTAACTGATCCCCAATCCATACTCGGGTGAGTTTTTCACATTTTCATTACCACTGAAAATATGACCGGCAATAAATGGCGTTAGCGTTAGCGCCCCCTCACGTATAGCGGCCACGGCATTGCCGGCCGAAAAGAACGTGACAAATACAATCGAGAACAATAAAATTCTGGTCACTCGCGACAACACAACACACCTCCATGCTTCAGAATTGATAGTATTCACATAAAACCACATAATTAAACTTTAATTCTGCATAATTTGCAACAATTTAATATTTGCAGGTCGCTATAACCTATTGAAGTAACGACAGGATTTCTCCTGTCTTAGCCTTCATCAGTTCAATATCCCCCCGCGACTCAACATTCAACCTGACCAGCGGCTCGGTATTCGATTTCCGCAGGTTAAATCGCCACTCCGGATACTCGAAGCTGTAGCCGTCGGTCGTATCAACATGCAATGCCGACCCGGCATATTGATTATAGATCAGATCCATGGCCTGATCGGCATCGGACAGTTTGCGGTTGATTTCGCCACTGGCCGGATATTTTTCGATACACTCATCCACCAGCTCCGACAACGTCTTGCCGGTCTCCGACATCAACTGCAAGACGAGCAGCCACGGAATCATGCCGCTGTCACAATAGGAAAACTCCCGGAAGTAGTGATGAGCGCTCATCTCACCACCGTAAACGGCATCTTCCCGGCGCATCATCTCCTTGATAAAGGCGTGTCCCGACTTGCACTGTACCGCAACTCCTCCGGCTGCCTTGACAATATCGATGGTATTCCAGGTCAGTCGCGGGTCATGCACAATCTTGCCACCCGGATTTTTCTTGAGCAACACCTCGGCCAGCATTCCGACCACGTAATAACCTTCTATAAAGCGGGCCTTCTCATCGAAGAAGAAACAGCGATCAAAGTCGCCGTCCCAGGCAATCCCGACATCGGCCTTTTCGCCGAGAACGGCTTCGGCTGTCGCCTGGCGGTTCTCCTCCAACAAAGGGTTTGGAATCCCATTCGGAAAGGTCCCATCCGGCTCATGAAACTGCCGGACAAACTCAAATGGCAGATGTGGCTCCAGAAGATCGATGATCGGACCGGCGCAACCGTTCCCGGCATTAACCACAACCTTGAGCGGCTTAAGTGCCGTGGCACTGACATAACCGAGAAGATGCCGGATATATTCCGCTTTAACATCAAGCGTTTTAACTTCACCGGGCTTTGCGGCATCATCAATTTCGTTCTTTTCCGCGAGTGAGCGGATCTCCTCAAGGCCGGTATCAGCACTGATCGGAATCGACTTCTCGCGAACGAACTTCATGCCGTTATAATCGGCCGGATTGTGACTCGCCGTCACCATGATGCCGCCATCCATCTCCTTGAAGAAGGTCGCAAAATAGACCTCTTCGGTACCGCACAGGCCAATATCGTAGACATTGACACCACCGGCAACCAGCCCCTTGATCAAGGCATCGGTCAGACTGCGGCTCGACAGGCGCATGTCATGGCCGACGACAACCTTTTCCGGCTTGATAAATTCGGCATAGGCACGTCCGATCCGCCGGGCAACTTCTTCATTCAGTTCATCCGGCATCCGACCGCGGACATCATACGCTTTAAAGCAGGATATTTGCATCTTCATTCCTTTGTCTATAAGTGGAAAATATTAACGGAGAGGCGGAGAGCAAAGCACTAACTACGAATTCGACTTTAACCCGAAAACCTTTAATTTTACCTTGTCTCTCTCTGCGCCTCTGCATCTCTCCATTAGACCAGCAATTGACCTATAGCTCACCCTTTTTTTCTTGCAATTTCTTCTCCCACTCCCAGGCGTGACTGATTATCGTATTCAGATCATCATAACGAGGGTGCCACCCAAGAATCGATCTGATTTTATCGGCATTGGCAACAAGCATGGGCGGATCTCCTTCTCGTCGCGCCTCATCAACAACCTTGAAATCGATGCCGGTGACATCCCTGGCAACATCGATAACTTCACGAACACTACTGCCACGACCGTAACCACAATTAAAGAAATCACTTTGACCTCCACCGGTCAAATATTCAAGTGCCGCGAGATGGGCAGCTGCCAGGTCTTCGACGTGAATATAATCCCTGATGCAGGTTCCGTCAGGAGTGTCGTAATCTGTACCATAGACGCCCAATTGAGGGAATTCCCCCAAGGCTGTTTTTAAAGCCCGGGTAATCAGGTGGGTCGGATTTTTATAATCCTGTCCGATTCGTGACTGCGGGTCAGCTCCGGCGACATTGAAATATCGCAGAGCGACGTAGTTGAACGCGTCCACGGCACTGGAAAGATCCCGGAGAATCCGCTCACTCATCATCTTGGCGGCTCCGTAAGGATTCACCGGAAGCAACGGGTCAGACTCGTTCGCGATACCCTCGACCTCACCATACACTGCAGCCGTTGACGAAAAAACCAGATACCGGATACCGAGACAGGTTACCTCCTCATAAAGGTTCAGGGCATTGACGGTATTATTACGATAGTACTTCAGCGGATCCGTCACACTTTCACCGACTTCAATCGATGCGGCAAAATGGATGACTGCATCGGGCCGGAACTGCTCAAGGGCCGCTTTCAACCGTTCGCGATCGGCCAGATCACCAACGACAAGGTCACCGTACAAAACAGCTTCTGAATTACCGGTCGAAAGGTTATCGTAAACGACAACGTCATGCCCCGCTTCGCCGAGTTGACGAACGACATGACTTCCGATATACCCGGCACCACCGGTGACAAATACTTTCTTTACCATAATAATTTTCCTCACCGCAAAGACGCGAAGGAGACAAAGTAAAAACCAATATCAACAAAGAGGGTGAGAACGGGAGAGTTAAAGTCTTTTATGTTTTCGCCTTACCCCAAAATCTCAGTTTTGCTTTTGCTTCGTTTTTCTCTCTGCCCCGCAGCGGCGCTCAATTAAAATCGCATTTGCTCTTCTTTGCGTCTTTGCGTTAAATGACCTGGATTTTATCAGCTTACAACTCATAACTCATAGCTTACAACTCATAATATCCCCGATACCACTCAACGAACCGCCGCACTCCCTCTTCGATCGGTGTGTCAGGTTTAAAACCAACATCATTCACCAGATCGTCAACATCAGCCCAGGTCGCCGGAACATCGCCCGGCTGGATCGGCATGAAGTTCTTTTCAGCTTTTTTGCCGAGTGCATCTTCGAGCACCTCTATCAGCTTCATCAGCTCGACCGGGTTGTTGTTGCCGATATTATAGATTTTATAAGGTGCCGCACTGGTCCCGGGGTCCGGGTCAGCCCCCGTCCAGTCAGGATTGGCTTGAGCCGTGTTGTCAAGAACTCGAACAATACCCTCAACGATATCGTCGACATAGGTAAAGTCGCGCCGCATCTTTCCATGATTGAAAACATCGATCGGCTTGCCGTCAAGGATTGCCCTGGTAAAAAGGAACATAGCCATATCGGGACGGCCCCAGGGACCGTAGACGGTAAAGAACCTCAATCCGGTACAGGGCAAGGCATAAAGATGCGCGTAGGTGTGCGCCATCAACTCATTCGCCTTCTTGCTGGCAGCATAGAGTGAAACCGGGTGGTCAACATTATGATGAACTGAAAACGGCATGGTTGTATTGGCACCATAGACTGAAGAAGACGAGGCGAAAACCAGATGGTTAACCTTGTTGTGCCGGCACCCTTCAAGGATATTCATTGTACCGGTAATATTGGCATCAATGTAGGCATGCGGATTGACCAGGGAATAGCGGACACCGGCCTGGGCACCGAGATGAACGACCTTGTCGAAACCTTCATCGACAAACAGCGTCTCGATGGCTTTACGATCCGCCAGGTCGATTTTCAAAAAGCGGAAATGATCCCTGGGCAAGAGCTGATCAAGCCGCGCCTGTTTTAAACTGACATCATAGTAGTCATTGAGGTTGTCGATGCCGACAACCTGATCGCCACGATTAAGAAGATACTGACTGACATGGAACCCGATAAAACCAGCGGCGCCGGTGATCAGAATTTTCAAATAAACCTCCTGAATAAAGCAAAGTATGTCTTAACGGTGAGACGGAGAACGAGAGTAGATAACACGCCTTTTACGTTTGCCTCTTGCTTCGTTTTTCTTTGCGCCCCAGCGTATTCTGTACGGGATTATTAAAAGCGTATCTCACCCGTTCGCTAGTGCTCACTCGAGTACACAGAGGTCTCAGAGGAAAATCGACTTCGGGAGTTCTTGGGTTTAAAACAAAAACATCCTTAGCCCCTGCTCTTTTCTGCGATCTCTGCGCCTCAGCGTCTCTCCGTTAAAACCGCATTTGCACTTCCTTGTGTTCTTGGTGTTGCACAGCATTATACATTCTGTGCCAGAAACGGCCAGAGCAAAGAGTCTGCGATATCAAGGCACCGAATCGCATAATGAATATAAAAAAACCCCGCGAAACCTGGCGGGGTTGTTCTTGTACGATATTCTTAATCAGCCGTTATCGAAGGTCGCCCCACGGTGTGGGCGCTGCTTTAGTCCCTTGATTGTCAAACCGAAATCATAAGACTGGCCGCACTCCGGACAGATCAATGCCAGACGGTGCTCATCCTTGAACGGTTTAAAATAGATATGGAAGCCACGGCTATAACCACAACTGGTACAGGTTCTGAATTCACTCATTACAATACTCCGGGGTTACAAAACCCAATCCGGGCGTTCCTCAAAATCGGCCGTCCGTCGACGAAACTGCGCCGGAATCCTTGACGTTTTCCTCTTATCGTAATCGAAAGCGACTATGTTTGTCGACCCCTCAACACAAATTTCTTCATCGCGACAGATCTGGTACAGCATTAAAAATGAAGACTTGCGCATACTGTCGATGCGTACGCCGATTTGCAGGCGATCACCAAGGAACATCTCCTTGTGGTAACGAACATGCGCCTCCGGCATGATGACACCGACGCCGCCAATATCCATTTCACTGCACTCGAAGTGATCAAGATATGCAATACGTGCATCATGAAAGAAATTCATAACTGCAGCATTTGAGACATGACCGCCGTAGTTGATATCTGCGATCCGAACCGAATAAGGAATAGAAAATTTAAAATCGGGCATGGTGAATCAGTCCTCGGCAATTGAGTTAAGAGTAAGCAATCAATATACAGTATAGAGTTACCGGCAACCTGCAAACTCTCTTCTTTGTTTAATGAGCGACAGACAACCAATAGCAGTTCACACAAACTCTAATTTAAAACCAGCTACATTTACAACAGGTTATATAAGAGTAGTTGTCTTTTCAAAGAGAAGACATGCTGCACCTCTATGCGTTGAAATGTTTTGCTGCCTCGCAGGATTCCCTGCAATTTCTCTGCACATCTCTGTTTATCTCTTTCAAAATAAATCAGAACAGATCCCGTCAGATTTAAGGATCGGTGTCTTGAGTATTCACGTCGGCGAACAGTTGCAGTACATTAATGAGTTAAAAGTAATTGATTTTTCGTTGTTTTTCCATGCGAAGGTGCAATATATTCATAACTGTATATGCAACTGCCACGTATACAAGACAAAATGTTTCAAGTGGAGGAATTATCCCATGCTTAAAAAAATTGGATTGGCACTTGTGGTTGTGCCACTTGTATCCTTGTGCCTGTCATTATCTCTTTCCAGCCAGGTTCTTGCTGAAAACATCTCCCTTCGTTCAGAATCGATGATCAGACTCCTGGAGCGAGATACGGCAAGTGAGAAAGATGCCCTGATTATTCCGGTTTACGAATATATGCAACTCGATTTCGGAAAGCCAGATGAAACCATGCTGACCTTTCATGCCAATGGCTGGGGCCGGGCCGACCTGACTGACAATGATTACTTCAGCGACCAAACGGAGGGAGAACTTCTTTATGGCTACCTGGAATATCGTTCTGGCAAAAATGGCTTCATGACACGATTAGGTCGTCAGGCTGTTTTCGCCGGGGTCGCCAGTGAATCTATTGATGGAATTTATCTTGATACAGCCCTTCCCTCTTCTCTGAAGTTGTCGTTATACGCCGGACAACCGGTATCTCTTGTCGATACAAATGGCAGAGATGGCGACTCCATTTATGGTGGTCGCTTGAGCATAAGACGGAACAACCTTGACCTTGGAGTTTCATACAAGTTAATTGAAAACGACAGCAACGACGCCGAAGAAATGGCCGGCATTGATTACGGTTTTTCCATGGACAGGTTTTTCTTCAGCGGACTGAGCAGTTACAACCTGGTCACCGAAGATTTTGCCGAACATTCATTCGATGCGGCCTATACTCTGGAGACAGACCAAATCCGTGCATTCTATCATCTTTTCACATTTAAAGACTATTTCGGTACCGATGCCAACAACGCCAACCCGTTCAGAATCCTTGCTCTCGCCTCTGAAGAACTATCGAACTACGGACTGGAATTCACCAGAAACGCCTCCGCAGCTCTTAACTTTGGCATCAAGTTGTCCCGCAACGATTACGACCTGAAAGAATCTTCAAATTACCTCGCAGTACTGGCCGACTGGAGCGGCGATTCATCCAGCCTTGGTGGCGAGTTCGGCATCAGTGAAGGAGAAAACGGGCGAAACGACATGATGATTGCCAGGGGATATATCACAACCCGGATGGGAGGAAACAAAATCGTCGATCAACTGAGCCTCGATCTTCTTTATGCACTTTATGATCAGCCGATATTTGGCGAAGACAGTTCCTTATTTGCCTCTGTTGCCGCTTCGCGAAAATTATCCAAAAGAATCACGTTGAAGATCTATGCCGATTACGAAAGTAATCCATACTTTAATAGTGATATCCGTGGATTTGCGTCACTTGTCTATAACTATACCGCCAACTAAACAGGAGCTCCCGTTATGCCTGCAAAAATAAAATCGCTAACATTCATCCCGCTTGCCCTGGCAGCCATATCCCTGGCTGCTTGCGTTGCCGCCTACAAACTCCCGGCTGAGCATCCAGAAGAACTTGATGCGACTCGACCGGTCTGCACCGATTGCCATGACGCCAGCGACGGCAATATCAATTATGCCCGATTCACCCACACCATCAGTTGGGGCGATAATCACAGATTGGCTGCTTACCAGAATGAACAGGTCTGTGCGATGTGCCATCAACAGAGCTACTGCAACGACTGCCACGGCGTCCGGGTTGAATTAAAACCTTCAACCAGATCACCTGACGAGGTCTTACGCCAAATGCCGCATCGCGGCGACTTTCTCAGTCGTCACAGGATTGAAGGCCGAATAAACCCGACCAGCTGTTTCCGCTGCCACGGCAATCCGAAGACAGCCCAAACCTGCGCACCCTGCCACGGTTAACTGATTAAAAGGAAGAAGTTATGAAGAACATAATATTGATCTTGCTAGCGTTTACGACTCTTTTCATCGGGGCCTGTTCCGATGAGAATACCAACGCGGTCTTTGCCGCCCATCCGGACGGGTGGCTCACAGCACATCCCGGAAACATTCAATATGGAATCGATAATTTCATAGCAGAGTGCGGCATTTGTCACAGTCTCGACCTCAGAGGGACTCCGGGAGCCCCAAGCTGCTATTCGGCGTCATATAACGGCATCTCCTGCCACGCCTCTGGCCCCGTTCCGCACAAACTCGACGGCAGTTTCCTCGACGAAAACAATCATGGGCCGTTGGCAAAGAGCGACCTGACATTGTGCCAATCCTGCCATTCCGACAATCCGAATGGTGGTCCGGGAAGCAACCCGCGTTTCAATGTCGGCATCGACAGTGCCGAAGGCACGGGCTGTGAAGCCGCGGCATGTCATTCGACAAATTTGGCCCATCCTGATACCTGGGCAGGGCCGAGCAACGATCGCTATCACTATTCAGCAGGGAACATTCAGCAGGCCTGTACCCTCTGCCACGGCGCAGGATTTTCAGGAAGTGCCATAACCCCAACCCTTTGCTCCTATTGCCATGCCGAAATGACAAACTTCACCCTCGACTGCACCGCCTGTCATGATTTACCGCCCACCACTGCCGGCACAACAAATCATTCAACCATTACTGACCCAGGGCCTACGGTCGCAGACATTACCCCTCATAATGTCTGTGCAACCTGTCACGGAGTCAAAGAATCGGCCACTGGTGGAGTACTTTCCAATAATGCAAATTACGCGTTATTCAACAAGGCAACCGATACCATCGGTGACCACTGGGACGGTAAGATCAATATGAATTCTGACACAGCCTACAACGAGGGCACTGGTGGATGTGACAGTGCCGGGTGTCATCCCGGCAACGGGGACTACACACTTCCGGATTCAGGTCTCACAGTCGCCCTCGGAGCCTACGGCGTCGGAGCACCTCACCCTACGGGTCAGGATTGGCTGCTGCCTTCGGGTCACGTTGCCAGTGTAGATTCAACCTGTGTCCCCTGTCATACATTAGCAGGCGGCGGACAGAACCCGGCTTGCAATGATTGCCACGTCAACAATGGAAACAACAATCCGGTTCTCGCTAACTGTGTCTCTTGTCACTCTGAACCGCCAGGCACATCTTCAACGGCATTTGGAGACCGACCCGACAGACAAGGAGCACACAACGAACATGATGGTTTCACTGCAACAACCCTGGATTGTTCAGCCTGTCATGACGGCGGCGGAACCGGAGAATTGAGCCACTATGATCGATCTGACCAGACAACGCCAAACTACCCGGCCGACGTCAATCTGCTGGCAAGTTTCAATTCGAACAGTCATGGGGCAGCAAGTTATTCAGGCGCTACTTGTTCTGGTGTGAATTGCCACGGCGGCTTAACTACCCCGAACTGGTTAACCGGTACGTTGAACGTCAATACCCAGTGCACCAGTTGCCATCAAAGAGACACTGTTGGAGGTGAAGATAACAGTTACACCAACCCGGACGACAAATCTCACACATACCACCTCGGCAATCCGGATGGTGTCAATATTACCTGTACCAGCTGCCACAATACGACAAAACTTGCAATTACCCACTTCACCAATCTGGCCAATCCCGCTCAATGGCTAGATTCCGCTGGAGCAACTATTGGTGGAGGATCGACAAGAATTACAGACACGAACTGGACTGACTCTTCGAATTCATGTAACCCGAGTTGCCACGATCGTGAGACCTGGTAACAATTAAAGTAACCAGAGAACAAAGAGGCCGGCAATTTGCCGGCCTCTTCAGGTAAATATCAAAGGTTTGATGATCCATCCGTTAAATCTGTAAACTCGACCCCTTATTCATCTTCCAAACCGAAAGACGTCTCACGCCCGTTCGCACCACTCACTCGGGGTCGCAGAGAAAGGCAATTCAAGGTCTTGGTTGTGGGTTATAACCAAAAAACATCTATTTTGTGATTTTCCCTCAGCGCCCTCAGCGCCCTCTGCGCGACAATTATTAATTAGACTTGTGTATTGACGCCAAATCGCTCACCCATCCGGTCCTTGAGTCGCGCAAACAGGGCATACAGAACCGGCACGACAATCAGCGTCAGCATGGTCGCAACCGCCAGGCCGAAAATCACCGCCACCGCCATCGGGCCCCACCACTGTGCCGACTCACCACCGATCACCCAGGAAAAACTTCCGAAATCGAAGCTCACGCCGACGGCCATCGGCAGCAATCCGAGAATGGTGGTCATCGCGGTGAGCGTGACCGGGCGGAAACGGACCAGCCCGGCCCGGACCAGCGACTCATGGAGCCCCATGCCGCTACGGCGCAGTTGATTAATATAATCAATCAGCACAATCGCATTATTCACAACCACTCCCGCCAACGAAATCACCCCTATTCCGGTCATGATAATGCCAAAGTTGGTCAGGGTCAGAACAAGCCCGAGAAAAACACCGGAAAGTGACAACACGACACTGGTCATGACAATAAAGGTCTGTGACACCGAGTTGAACTGGGTGATCAGAACCAGAACGATCAGGAACAGGGCCACCAGAAACGCCTTGCCGAGAAAAGCCATCGCTTTCTGCTGTTCTTCCTGCTCACCAGAATAATTAATGCGATAACCGGCAGGGATATCGAGATCGGCCAACAGAGTCTGAACTTCAGCCAGGACCTCGTTACTGTTACGGCCGGAGGTGTTCCCGGAAATTGTAACAACCCGTTTCTGGTCAATATGCCGGATCGAACCGAAGCCGGATCCGAGTTCGAGTTTGGCGACCGTGGTCAACGGGACCGGCGCGCCGGTATTGGTCGGAATCAGCAGGCTTTCAATATCCGAGATATTTTTCCGCCGACTTTCAGGAAGGCGCACGATGATATCGTACTCATCCTTTCCTTTACGGTAAACACCCATCTTGCTGCCGCTGATCGCCGCTTTAACCAACTGCGAGATATCGGCCGTCGAGAGTCCCAACAGGGTCGCTTTTTCCCGATCAACCAGCACCCGGATTTCCGGTTTGGCCCGCGAAAAGTCGTCTTTCAGATCAACCAAACCGGCAATCCCTTTGATCCGCTCACGCACGTTCGCGACCAGGCTCTCGAGGACAATAACCTGATCACCGCTGACCTCGATGCTGACCGGAGGTCCGGTCGGCGGTCCATTCTTTTCCTTTTCAACCTTGATCTCGGCACCGGAAAACCCGCCGAGGCCTTCGCGGACCCGCTGCAGAACCTTATCTGAAGACTCGTTACGGGCTTCGCGATCAACGAACTCCAGCGACACCTTGCCAATATGCGAAGGTTTGCCGTTTCCGGCGCCCGATTCACCACTCGGGGCCACGCCGACCTCGGCGATCACATACCTGGCATCCTGTTCCGTTGAAACGACCTTCTCGATCTGCCGCACGTAGCCGTCAGTGGTGTCGAGGCTGGTCCCCTCCGGTGCCTTGACTTCAACAAACGCCCGGTTCGGTTCGGTATCAGGGAACAGCTCGACCCCGAGCACTTTAGCGCCGACCATTCCGCCATAAACCGCCAGGACTAAGAATAAAAACAAGATTGAGAAACCTATGGTTGCACCTTGATGGGTCAAGGCCCAATCGAGTGATCTGCGGTACATCCTTACGACCCTGGTGCGCTCCACGTCGGGCTCGACTTCGTCTCTTTTGACCTTCATGAACACCGAGCAGACCGTCGGGTTGATCACCAGGGCTACGAACAGTGACGAGGTCAGGGTGATGATCAGGGTCATCGGCAGATACTTCATGAATTCGCCCATGATCCCGGGCCAGAATATCATCGGGAAAAACGCGCACAGGGTGGTGATGGTCGAACTTATAATCGGCCACCCGACTTCATGGGCTGCGGTTTTTGCGGCCTCTACCCGGCTTAAGCCCTCCTGCATGTGCCGATAGATATTTTCGACAATAACGATGGCGTTGTCGACCAGCATCCCCAAGGCGAGAATCAGGCTGAACAGCACAACCATATTAAGGGTCATACCAAGGGCCTGGATAATCACTAACGATATCAGCATCGAAAACGGGATGGCGAGAGCCACGAACAGCGAGTTGCGCAATCCGAGGAATAGAAAGAGAACTGACACGACCAGAATCAGGCCGGTCAGAATATTATTCTCCAGCTCGGAGACCATCCGCCGGATATCTTTCGACTGGTTCAGTGTCACCGAAAGCTCAATCCCTTCGGGGAGCATCGGCTTGGCATATTCAATCAGGGTAAAAATCCGGTCGGTCATCTCGATAATATTTTCGCCGGTCCGTTTTTTGACCGCCAGGCTCACACTCGGTTTACCATCAAGCCGAGCGTAACTGGTCGCGTCTTCAAAGGTAAACTCGGCCGTAGCAAGGTCCTTGTAATAAACAGGTTTGCCATCACGCACGACCATGACGAGGTTATCGATCTGCGCCGGATCGGTAAATTCGCCCGGAATCCGCAGCAGGTACTTGCCTTTCCCGATATCAATACTGCCGCCCGGAATATTGACATTCTCGCGGGCGACTGCGGCCACAACCTCGTTGAAGGAGATGCGGTACGCGGCAAGACGGTCGGGGTCAATCTCGACCCGGACCTGGTGCTCGCGGCCACCGGTCAGCACGACATCGAGCACGCCCGGGACTTCCTCGATATGTTCCTCGAGTTCCTCGGCCGTCCCCTTGAGCACGGTCTCGGGAACGTTGCCCGAAACCGCGACCATCATCACCGGAAACTCGGAAAGATTGACCTCCAGTATCTGCGGATCGTTCTCGAGATCATTCGGCAGGTCGCCCTTGGATTGATCGACCTTGTCGCGGACCCACTGGATGGCATCATCAATTTCGACATCAGGAATAAATTCAACGGTGATCATCGAGGAACCCTCGGCACTGACCGAGCGGATCTCTTCGACATTCTTCAGGCCGCGCAATTTACGTTCAATCGGGTTGGTGATCAGCGATTCGATATCACTCGACGAGACTCCTTCATAAGGAGTCACCACCAGAACGTAAGGGATCGTGATGTCGGGAGTTGATTCGCGGGGCAACACCATGTAGCTGTAGATACCGACGACGATGATTATCAGCATCAGGGCAAACACGGTGCTGCGCTGACGAATGGCGACATTGGAGATCAGCATATCAATCCCCCTTGACGATGACCGGCATGCCGTCACTCAGCAACTGATGCCCTTTGATGATCAGATTCTCACCAGCCTCAAGACCGCTCTGAACGACGACCTGATCTCTGACGACCCGCCCGATTTCAACAGGTCGCATCTGCGCCCTGCCCTGCTCTTCGACGAAAACGACTTTGCGGCCGTCATTGTCAATGAGAGCATAGAGCGGGACGGCGATGGCGTCTTTGAGGGTACGCCGTAAAGCCTCAATACGCACGATCATCCCCGGCCTTAACTGGCGGTCATGGTTATCAACTTCGAACTTGGCCAAGTAGGTTCTTGTGACCGGGTCAGCATTGTAGGCGAGATGAACCAGTTTGCCGATCCGCTTGATCGTCTCGCCGGTATCAATCTGGGTCTGCAGAACATCAACCACTTCACCGACATGCAGCGAGCGGACATCCTTCTCCGGCACATCAACCAGAACCTTGAGACGATCGACCTGGACAATCACCGCAACCGGATCGCCGACCTTGACATATTCGCCGCGTTCGACGAAGCGTTTGTCAAGCACGCCTGCTATCGGCGCGCGCACCGAGCTCTTGTTGAGGGCAATACGGGCCAGCTTGAGATTCTGACGCGCCGTTTCGTAAGCGGTCACACTGTTATCGTACTCGCGGCGACTGACCAGATTTTTAGCGACCAGATTTTCAAGGCGCCGCATGTTGGCCTGTTGCATTTCGGCATCGACCAGCGCCCGTTCGAGATTGGCTTTCTGGCTGACCGAATCGATGGTCAGGATGACTTCGTCTTTGACCAGACGGCTTCCTTCCGTTGGGCCAATCCAGTCGACCGGGCCGGCAATTTCGGCGGCCAGAGACAGATCGACCATCGCCTCAAGAGAACCGGGTAAACTGAAGCGCTCATCCAGATCATTTTTTGTTACAGTCTGGACATGCACCGGAACAGATTTTTCCCGGGGTTTTTCTGTTGTCGGAACGGATGATTCCGAATTTGAATCGCAACCGCCGAGAATTAGCGCCACAAGGACACTTGCCGCAACAACATTACGCATAACAGTGGTCATTATTCTGCTCCTATACGCGGCAATGCCGCGACAATTTCATAACGTTCAAGATTGGTTCCCATCGCCGCAAAAAGGGTACTAAGCGCCTTGTAATAATCAACCTTCGCCGAGATCTCACGAATTCGTGCGGTGATCAGAGCATTTTGAAAGCTGAGGACCCGAAAAGTATCGGAGAGCCCTTCATCCAACCGTTGATTTTCCTGCTCTAGTGTCTCTTCAGCCAGTGCGGCGTAACGTTTTGCAACTTCATATCTTTTCGCTCCCAGCTCGGTTGTCGCATGGGCCGACCGAATTGCCGTCTCGGTGGCAATTTCACGTCGTTGTAACTGGTAGAGCGTCTGCCTTTTGCTTACCCTGGAGCTGTCATAGGCAGCTCGCGCAGCGCGATTCTGCAAAGGCATGGTCAGCCTGAGTCCGGCATACCACTGGGTGCCATCCCGGTCGAACGCTCCGCTCAGGGCATCATTCCAATCACCGGCATAAACACTTCCGGCACCCTGATCATCACCGGCCAGACCATTCAAGGCATAACTCCCCTCAAGGTCGAGCCGTGGCCAGAGCTGGTTGTCGGCATAATCAAGTTCGATCTGGCGAATGTCGGTTTCGAGTCGCATCTGGAGAAGATCGGGACGTTTATTCAGCCCCTGACTGAGGGCCTCCTCAAGTTCAGGAAAGACACTATTATCCAGTTTCGGAAATTCGACTTGCAAATCTTCACTTTGAGAGATTTCGGGTTCATGCAATAAATCAATCAGTGAGTTGTGGGCAAGCAAAACCCCTTGCTGAGCCAGCAGCATGCTTTCTTCCCGTCCAGCCAGTGCTGAACGGGCCTCGTTCACCTCGGTCACAGGGATCAGGCCGGCATCAAGTTTTAATTCGTTACCATCGAGCAGTTCTTGCGCCAGATCACGGGCCAGGGTGTAGTGCCGGTATTCCTCCTGCGCCTTCGCCAATTCCAGGTAGGCCGCCTCGATTTCAGCGACAAGCTGTACTGCGCGCCCCAGATAAGAAAGTGCGGCCTGTTTTTTTCGAATCTGCGCCGCATTGATTCCGGCAAGGTTGGCATTCCAACCAAAATCCTTAAGCAGCGGCTGGGTCAGGTCAAGGACCATATTGGCCTGGTAAGCAGGATCAAGTTGATCAGAGAGGAAATCACTGCTCCCCCCCTCGGTCCGATCTCCCTGCAGACTGAGTCGGGATTGCAACCCGGTGGCGAATTGTTTCGAAAGGGAAAACTTACCGCTGAACGTTTCCACCGTGAGCGACTCCCCCGGGAAAAATGCCGAAGCGGTGAGAATCTCGGCCTCGCTCTGGCCGGCCGCTAACTCAGCAGTGACATCAAACTGACTCTTTTGACCGAGCACACCGGAATCAGC